>JAGLRO010000032.1 GCA_023136245.1 Candidatus Heimdallarchaeota archaeon | reverse complement strand
GTATGTTCAAATAATCTACAGACAAGTAAAGCAATCTCTGCTTTATCCCCAATAGCTTGTGCAATGGAACCACCTGAGCTTATTGGGAGTGGTATTTCTGTCACAACAGAACCAGATCTAGTTAAGGAAACTATCAATGCCATTCTAGGAGTAAATCCTTCTGTTCAACCACTTGTTGGTGCAGGTGTATCGAAAGCCCAAGATGTTTTAGAAGCACTGAAACTTGGAGCAAAAGGAGTTCTACTAGCTTCTGGATTCGTTAAAGCAAAAGATCCTAAAACAGCATTAATAGATATGGCAAATGCCTTGATTAGTGTATAATCAAATTATGAATAGAAGGGAAGAAATCTAATTTTGTTAATCTGTTCTTTTCCACATTAATTTTTCTCCTTGTGTAATCTTAACTAGTATCCCAGCTTCTTTCATTTGTTGCAGTGATTCCAGAAATTCTTCCTTAGAGAGAGGTGGATTTCCTTGCTTCAAAGCTGCAAATTGGCACGAGGCAAAAATTGCATCCTCAAACATGAATTTTGAAGAACCATATGATTCCATAATCAAGTCTTTGTTAGGAATATCTAAGTCTGTAACATCTGTTTCTTCTTGTTGAACTTGTTTTTCTTCTTTCCCGACTTTTGAAACGATTAAATCAACGATTAATTCGCTCAAACTTTTTCCGTCAGATTGCTTACCAAAACCATACAATTCAGCCAGCCAATGTGAAGCATGAGTAAGAAATGTTTCAACTGAATCAAACTTCTTTTCTTCTACTAGTTTAGTGATATAAGCAAACAAACCTTCAGGAACATCAATTTCAAGAGATTTCATACAAATAACCTTATTTTTACTAAATGATTAGGTGATAAAAAATAATACAGGTACATGTTTAAATCTTTTTTCTTAAATACTCTCATTTTGAATGAAAAAGGATGATTATTATGGCGTCCTTCTATTTTTTCTATCCTCTATGTGAAGAGCACATCAAAGCCGTCTCAATCAGTCATTCGCCATGACAAGATTGAATCGGTAAAATTAAATTTTTCTATATAAAATAAGAAAGTTTTCATGAAGATGTTTTTCGTCCTCGTTTGTAAATAGTATAACCACATTTTCCACAAGTCTGACGGTCTGCATGTTCTGCCATATAAACAGAGTCTCCACAACGCTCACAAACTTTTTTTTGTCTAGTTATCTTATCTCCCTCAGTTTTGTATCTCTTATGTATTGAACTCATTAATAACCACTTATCGCTCTGTTTATTTTTATTCAATGATTCCTGATCTTTTTAAAAGATATTCTTTCTCTACTATTTTAGCTCTTTCAGAAGTTTCATAAACGTGTACAATTGCTATGCTTCTTCCAACACCATATTTTGCTTCCATTTTTATTAGAACAACTTGATTACGTTCTCTGTTCAATTGTGCAGCAATTTTTGATAAAAATGCATCACGTGTTGGAACAGCTTGACCTAAATGTTCAACTTTGGCTTCAACTTCTAATCGTTCCAACAGTTTGTTTTCTGTTTTCTTGATAATTTCAATTTTCATCAGTTTTCACCATTTTTTGCATTAAAGCTTGCACTTTTTGCTTTATTTCTTTATTAACGGTTACTACAACTAATCCTTCATTAGGTTGTCCATATAAGACTTTTGAATTAAGAGGAGCTTCAAATACTGCAGGAAGAACCAATAGATCTTCTTCCCCAGTTATTTTTATTAAAAATTTGACATCAAATATTTGAATTGCTTTTCTAATTTCCATCCAAGCTTCTCGCGTAATAGTAGCTGCTGGGTTTTTTGCTTCTCTAAACATGAACGAATTGATATCCAACATAGGAACCTTTTTTCTTTGTACATATTCATCAATTATAGCTAAATCTGGGATTAGATTATTACTAAGGAGCAGTTTTGTTGTTACATCCCCAACTGAAATTACTTTGGGAATAGCAGAATCCTTAGCTATGTTTGAGAGAATCTGACTAATTTCTTTTTCTGATCTATAAAGTCGATCTAGTGGTTTTTTAAAAAAATCTCTCTGATGTTCAGGTAACGCATAACTTCCTATTCCAGTGATCTCCACAAGTTTCACCGAACTCGAAGAGCATAATGTCCTTTTTTTGAAATTTTCATCTTTTTAGCAACTTCACTATCTTCAGGATCCAAAATAAAAATTTCTCCTGTGTACTCTGAAGAGAGATCTTGTGTTTTGCAATTTGGACAAATACTAGCTGTCTTTTCAGTTATGGAATGACAAACACGACAAGCTTTTGACATATCAAGATGCCCCCTTGGAAGATGAACCCTTATTTTTCAGTTCTTTTTTCCACTCTTCAACCCATTCAATTGCTCCAAGTGAATCTTGTCTCATACTTAAGCCCACTCTGATTGCTGATTTACCAATACTTACGGCAATAACTCTAGCTCTAACCCGAGTATTCACTAACAGATCTCTTTTAGATTTGTCTCCTCGAAGTAATGCATTCTTAGGTATGTAACGGAAATAATCATCAGCAATCTGTGATACATGACATAATGCATCAATTGTTCCAATTCTAACAAAAGCACCGAAATCTACACACTCAACAACTTCGCCTGATACAACTTCACCAATTTCTGGTATGTAGCAAAGTAAACCAAAATCTGTTTCATAATATGCTCCTCCATCACCAGAAATTAATTTTCCCTGATATATTTTATCAATTCCTGTAATCGCTACTATAAAACCCAAATCAGGATCTATTTTTCCCTCGAAGCTTTCTCTCGCAATTTCTGCGAGAACCTTAGATAAATCTTCATCAAACCTATCTGGTGGAACTCTTAATGTATCTCGAATATTTACGCTGTAATACATTATAAAATCATCTCTCTTCTTCTACATTGCTGGTTCTCTCCAATTATTTTTAAACATACTTATTGTAAATATATTTTTGCAAAAATCATCCATGCTATAAAAAAACAAATTTCTCGAGTAAAAAACAGATATTAGAACTGAAGATTATTATAACAAACTAAACACAAAGTTTTTGATTTAATACTTTTGCTTGAAATACAATCCTATATAAGGAAACTATAAATTATTTCATTAAGAACAATTACAAATAGTTCCCTATTAAACAACGAGGAATAATGGATGAGTAAAGAAGATTCCCCTGAAAAAGAAAAGACCACTACCCCAAAATCAACTGGAAAGGAAGTTCAGAAAGAGAAAAAGATCAGACAACCTGTAGTTAATATTGGAACAATTGGACATGTAGATAATGGAAAATCAACCTTAGTTCAAGCTCTAACTGGAAAATTCCCTGATGACCACTCAGAAGAATTGAAAAGAGGTATTTCGATTAGATTAGGTTATGCAGACACCGATTTTCGAAAATGTCCAAAATGCCCAGAACCTGAAGCCTATACAATAGAGAAAAAATGTCCAAATTGTGGAACACCTTCAAAATCTCTTAGAAGGGTGTCTTTTGTTGATTGTCCAGGTCATGAGGTTCTTATGGCAACTCTACTTTCAGGTGCAACATTAATGAATGGAGCAATTTTATTAATTGCAGCAAATTCTATTTGCCCTCAACCACAAACAAGAGAGCATCTAGCGGCTATGGAAATTCTTCAAATTACTAATATTGTTGTTGCTCAAAACAAAATTGAACTAGTTTCAGAGGAAGATGCAAAAAGAAATTATTCTGAAATACAAGATTTCATTTCTGGAACCATAGCTGAAAATGCACCAATAATTCCTATTAGTGCTATGCATAAAGCCAATCTAGATATTCTGATTTGTGAATTAGAGAAAAACATACCTACACCTGAATTGGATATCGACAGTCCATTAGAGATGCTTGTTGCACGATCTTTTGATATTAATCGACCAGGAACAAAACCAGCGAAACTACGTGGAGGAGCTTTGGGTGGGACAATTATCAGAGGTCAGATAAAGGTAGGAGACGAGATAGAAATCGTACCAGGAATTACTGTAAAAAAGGGTAACAAAAATGTATATTTACCTATAAAAACCAAAGTAGTAAGTATATCAATAGGAGAACAAGGACTCGTTGATAGTGCACATTCCGGTGGATTAGTTGCTATAGGAACAGAATTGGATCCTTCTTTTGTCAAAGCTGACAAAATGGCAGGAAACATAATAACTACTCCAGGCAATGCACCTCCAATACGTTCAATTCTAAAACTTTCAGTTCGTTTGCTAGAATATGTTGTCGGATCTGAGGAAATAACAAAAGTTCAACCGCTAGCGCAAGGAGAAACATTGATGTTAAATGCTGGTACAGCTAGGACTGCAGGAGTTATATCAGAAATCAAAGGAAAAGAAGTTACGATAAAGCTAAGTCGAGAAGTAGCTGCTAGATCTAATAGTAATGTAGCTATTTCAAGGAGAATCTCAGGAAGATTTCGTCTGATAGGTGTTGGAGATATTCTAGATTAATAAAAGGAGTGAATAGCATGTTAGTGATTCTGGATTCTAGCATGTTAATGCTACCTCTTGAAAAAAGGATAAATTTATCCTTTGAATTAGAAAGAATTATAACCTCTTCTTTTGAGATAGTTGTTCCTCAGATTGTCTTAAATGAGTTAACAACGCTTTCAGAAAAGGGAAAACCTTCAATTAAACAAAAAGCACTCCTAGCAATAAAACTTGCTAACAACTTCAAAATTCTTGATTCAGATATTGAAGGGAATGCAGATCTGGAAATTGAAAGATTAGCAGAGGAATATCAAGCAATTGTTGCTACAAACGATGCTGAACTACGTTCGAAATTAAGAAAGAAAGGTTTAGCTGTAATATCTTTACGAGGGAAGAACCAACTAGCATTCTTTGGATTTGAGGATTATTAATCTTCTTGAGGATAGTTATTTAGAATTAAAAAGTAATTAGCAAAAATCTTAATTATTATAACTATCTTTTAACTTATAATTGATCTACGTATATCAAATAAAAATGATAAATAAAGTAATATGTGAGGTTTCGAGAATGATTATCAAAAATCTGTTTCCAGAAATTGATCTAATAATGAATGAAGAATTGCGAAATAAAGTAACACAAGCACTAGAAAAAGCAATTAATTTAGGAGGATGGGATGAAAAGGACCTTCATTCAATTCCTTTTACATTATTGATACCAGAATTAATTGAAGAGAATCTAACTCCTAAAATTTCTATAATTGATCACATTAGAGCAGTAACACAAATGTGTATAGCTACTTATGAAAAGTATGAGAAACTAGGTTTAGGAGATAATTTAAACAAAGATGAATTAGTTGCTGGTGGCTTATTACACGATGTTGGTAAATTTGTTGAATATGAAAGAGATGCAAACAGTAGAATCATTCAAAATGCTGCTGGAAAAATACTACGCCATCCTGCTCAAGGATTAGAGCTGGTTTATGAATTTGATTTACCATTAGCGGTAAAACAAGCAATAATTTTCCACAGTAAGGAAGGCGATAAAATCAATAGATTACCTGAAGTAGAAATAATCCATAGATGTGATTTTCTTTGTTTTGAACCAATAAAGAAAATTTACGAACATAAAAAAACCGAAAGGGTGTAATATGAGTGAAAAACTATAGAATTGCAGTTTTACCAGGAGATGGCATTGGAAAAGATGTTACAGATGCAGCAATGAAAGTTCTTGATGCAGTTGGCTTTAGTGATAAAGCAGAATATACCTGGGGGGATATTGGGTGGGAATTCTGGTGTAAAGAAGGAAATCCATTACCTGAACGTACAATAGAACTTCTGAAACAATCAGATTGTGCTTTGTTCTCAGCGATTACATCAAAACCAAAAGAGGAAGCTGAAAGAGAATTGGTTCTAGAATTGCATGGAAAAGGTTTGGTTTATTTCAGTCCTATTGTAAAATTGAGACAATTATTTGACTTGTATGTAAATCTACGTCCTTGTAAAGCATATCCAGGCAATCCTCTAAATTATAGAGATGATCTAGATTTAGTAGTTTTTCGTGAAAACACTGAGGGACTTTATGTAGGTATCGAATGGCATCCAGTGCCAGAAGCGATTATGAAGGCAATGATCGATAACCATCAGAAAGCAATAAGATTCAAAGGAGATAATCTTGATGATATAGCGATTTCAACAAGAATCTTTACTAGAAAAGGTGTTCAACGAATTTTAAAAGCTAGTATGGATTATGCAATAAAATATGGTTATCCAACAGTTACAGTTGTTGAGAAACCAAATGTCATCCGAGAGACAAGTGGTTTGATGATAAGAGAAGCTCGCAAACTAGCTAAAAAATATGGAGATTTAGAACTTTGGGAAACCAATATTGATGCTATGGCAATGTGGTTGGTTAAGAATCCTCAACAATATGGAGTATTGGTTTCATCCAATATGTTTGGTGATATTGTTTCAGACTTATGTGCTCAACTAATAGGTGGATTAGGTTTCGCTTGCTCAGGCAACATTGGAGAGAATTTTGCAGTTTTTGAACCTACACATGGTTCTGCACCCAAATATATTGGAATGAATAAAGTTAATCCAATAGCACAAATTCTCGCAGCAAAAATGATGCTAGATTGGCTTGGAGAAAAGGAGATGGCTGAAAAAATAGATAAAGCTGTTGAAGCTGTTATTGCAGAAGGAAAATACCGTACATATGATTTGGGTGGAGATACAACAACTAGTGAAATGGCTGATGCAATTTGTGAGAAAATTAAAGAACTTTAATTGAACTTAACAACTTATTTCTTTTCTCTTTATACCGATTTTTAATATGTCTGCTACACTAGTTCTAGATGCAATTAACACATAAAGATATCCTTATTACTTCCCTTTTTTTTGAAGAAAATGGGCTAAATGACAGGATTTACACTCATTGAAAAGATTATCAAAAAACATACTGATGTCTTGATAAACGATATCTATCCTGGTAATATTGTTTGGGTTGATCTTGATTTAGTTACAGCTAGAGATTATGCTGGTCCTCAAGTTGTAGATTTATTTCAAAAAAATTACCCGAATTCAAATACTTTTGACAATGAAAAAATAATTTTTACTCCTGATTGTTATCCTTATGGTAATGATCCTAAACATGCTATAGATCAAGAAAAAATCCGAGTTTTTGCAAAAGAGCACAATATCAGAATTACTGATCTAGGCTCAGGAATTGGCTCTCATTTACTCTTTCGAAGAGGATTTGTTAAACCAGGTGATATTGCAATAGGTGCGGATAGTCATTACAATATACTTGGAGCATTAGGAATATTAGGACAAGGTGCAGGTGACGTAATGCTAGCTTTTTCGATGAAGACAGGAAAATTTTGGATTAAAATTCCAGAAACCATTAAAGTAGTTTTAGAAGGAGATTACAAATGGCCAACTACTTCTAAAGATCTAGCACTGTACGTTTTGAAATATCTTCACGAATATGGAATTACAGGAAAAGCTGTTGAATTTTATGGTGATATTATCTCTAAGCTTTCAATTGAGGATAGAGTAACCTTATGTTCTCTTATAACAGAAGCTTCAGGGGTAATAGGTTTCGTTTCGCCTGATCAAACAACAGTTGATTTTTATGACAAACTAGGCATTTCAACGGAGGTTCTTTCTGCTGATGAAGATACTAGATATGCATCAGAGTTAATAATAGATATCCAAGATTTAGGTATGTACATAGCATGCCCACCACACCCTCATAATGTTAAACCAATTGAGGAAGTTGTAGGTACAACTATTAATTCCATAATAATCGGTTCTTGTACAAATGGAAGTTCAGCTGATATTCATAATGCAGCTCTTATCCTGAAGGATCAAAAAATCAATTCTAATGTACGATTTGGGTTAGTTCCAGCAACAAGAGAAGATTTTGTCGATATAAATCTCAGGGGAGACATGACAACTATTTTGGAAGCAGGAGGAAATTTTTTCGGAGCAGGATGTTCAACCTGTGCTAAAGGTCAATATGGTTTGACTGGAGGGGAAACTGCGGTGACAATGACAACAGGTAATCGTAACACACAAGGTAAGATTGGTCCAGCCGACGTATATTTAGCAAGTCCTGTTGTAGCTGCTGCAACAGCAATTGAAGGAAAAATTGCAATTCCAAAAATAAGGGGTGATTAGATGGATAGAGAAAAACTCAGTGGAAATGTAAAGCTAGTAAAAATTGATGATATTGATACAGATCAGATTTTCCATCAATCTCTTTTAACTATTCATAATCCTGAAGAGATAAAACCTCATATATTTGGAAACTTACAGGGATTTGAGAGATTTGGGGAAGAGAATCATCAAAATAAAATCTTAATCGTAGGAAAAAATTTTGGAAAAGGTTCGACAAGACAGCAAGCAGTAACTGGATTTCTTTCTCATGGAATAAAAGCAATTGTTGGAGAATCATTTGGACCTATATATTACAATAATGCTGTGAATGGAGGGTTGCTTCTCATAGAAGCCCCAAGGATATCAGCTTTTACAATTACTGAGCAAGATACAATAGAAATAGATTTTGTGAATGCAGTTATTACAAACATGAATACAGGAGAGAAAATAGATTGTAATCCTGTACCGAATCCAGTTTTAGATATAATAAATGCAGGTGGATTATTGGAATTGGGAAAAGGAGCAGGCAAATAATGAAGGTAAAATTATGAGTGGAAAAACATTTTCTGAAAAATTATTTTCAATAAAATCTGGAAAATCAGTTACCTCAGGAGATATCGTTTATGCGGAGCCAGACTTAATTCTGTCACATGATAACTCTGCATCAGTAGTTAAAACTTTTCAAAAAATGGGAGGAAAAAGGATAAAATATCCAAATCGATTAGTTATAGTATTAGATCATGATTCTCCTCCAACAAGTGCTAAGATTGCAAATGATCATCAGAGTATTAGAAAACTTGTAAAAGAGCAGGATATAGAGTATTTTTATGACGAAGGAAGAGGTATATGTCATCAATTAATGTCCAATCATGCATTACCAAATATGCTCATTGTAGGTTCAGATTCTCATACATGTACTAGTGGTGCGTTCTCAACATTCGCAGCAGGCATTGATCGGACAGAAACAGCAGGATTGTGGTTGACTGGAAAAACATGGTTTAGAGTTCCTGAGACAATAAAAATAGATTTGCGAGGAAAATTATCTACTGGTGTATATGCAAAAGACGTTGCACTATGGATTATGAGTATCATTACTTCATCAGGTGCAACCTACCAAGCAATTGAATTTCACGGAGAAGGAGTAAAAACTCTTGCTATTTCAGAACGTATGACTTTAACAAATCTAGCTTCTGAGATGGGAGCAAAAACAGCTATATTCCCACCTGATGATGTCTTAATTCGATGGTTGGAAGAAAAGCATAACGTAAATGATGTTAATCTTGATGAAGAATTCATTTGGTCTGATGAAGATGCAATTTACAGTAGAGAGATTGTTGTCAATTTAGATGAACTAGAACCACTAGTTGCGTTTCCACATCAAGTGGATAATGTTCAAATAATATCAAGAATTGATGAAACACCCATACAAGAAGCTTTTCTTGGTACATGTACCAATGCGCGTTTAGATGATCTAGTGATAGCTGCTTCAATACTGAAAAACAAAAAAATAAAAAGAGGAGTACAATTTTTCATCGCACCAGCTTCAAGTGAGATTTATCTTGAAGCTATGAATAATGGAATTATCCAAACGCTAGTTGAAGCAGGAGCTACAATACTCTCCTGTAGTTGTGGTCCTTGTCTTGGAAAAGGTCAGGGAATTCCTGCAGATGGTTGCACTGTATTATCAACTGCAAATAGAAATTTTCTTGGGAGGATGGGTAATAAAAATTCTTCAATCTTTCTCGCATCACCCGCTACCATTGCTGCATCAGCACATGTAGGAAAGATTGTTGATCCAAGAGATTATCATCCAATAAAAATAGAGGAAAAGAAAAGTAACTTGCAAATAGAAGAAAAAACAGAACAAACTAGAATTGTTGTAATAGAACCAGATAATGACAGATACTTTAACAACGTTTGGGATTACAGTGATGTTAACGATTTCAATACAGATCAAATGTTTTCAGGAGCACTTACGTATGATATAAAATCAGCTGACGGCGAGAAAATTGTTCCCCACATATTCAAAGGTTTGGATGAAACTTTCGCAACTCGAGTTAGGAAAGATGATATTATAATAGCAGGTGAAAACTTTGGTTGTGGTTCATCTAGAGAGCATCCAGCAGTAGGTCTAGCATATATAGGAGTAAAAGCTGTAATTGTTAAATCAGTGGCTAGAATCTTTTACAGATCTGCTATTAATCAAGGACTACCAATCATTGTCCATCCAAACTTTGTTAAGGAATTCAACAAGGATTCATCTGTAACCATCGACCTTGAAAGTGGAAAAATAACAAATGGTGAACAAATTTACACATTTCCAAAGTTACCAGAAGAATTACTTGAAATCTTCAATTCGGGAGGACTAATCAAATATTATCAGAAACAATATGAATTCGAGGAATAGGAAATGAAATTATATGAATCTGAAGCCAAACAAATATTCGAGAAATTTGGACTTATAATTCCAAAGCAAATTGCGATTATAAAAAGTATAAATGAATTAGAAAAATTAACACTTGTTTTTCCAATAATGGTTAAGGCAATGGTCTTAATTGGTGGTAGGGGAAAAGCTGGAGGAATAAAAAAAGTATACTCTCTCGAAGAGACAAAGAAAATTGTAAATGAAATGTTTAGTTTATCCATACATGGTTACCCAATAACAAAAATACTATTAGAAGAAGCAGTTGACGTAGCAAGTGAGGTATATTTATCCATTACTACAGATCCTGTTACATTTGATGTTATAATAATTGCATCTGGAAGCGGTGGTGTTGACATCGAAGAAGTTGCAAGAACACAACCTGAGGAAATCTGGAAAAAAACAATTAAAAATAATCCTCTCTCTCTCTCCAACGAAATCGCAGAGGAAGCTGCTATTTTTCTAATAAACAAAAATCCCGATTTAGATATAGCTAAAATTCAATTAGTTTCAACTATTACTGCACTTTTTGCAGTTTTCCAACAAGTAGAAGCTAAAATATGTGAAATCAATCCTCTAATTTTTACCAAAGACAATACACTGATTGCAGCAGATGCAAAGTTGGTAATAGACGATAATAGCTTATATAGACAATCTTCATTACTAAAATCCATTGGAATCGATCCTCGAAGCAAGAGACATGATATTTCTGAGCAGACAATATTCGAAGTACAGGCTTATAATATTGGTTTTCCTTACCTTGATTTGTTAATAAATCCTGAAACTTTTGAGAAAGAAAAGAATAAGTTATATGTGGGATTAGTTCCTGGTGGTGCGGGTTATGGGATTTTTTCAATTGATGAGATTGTTAATGTGGGTAATCGCTATTTTGATGGTAAAGTTGTACCAATCAATTTTATGGATAGTGGAGGAGGTCCATCACTTAGTAATGTAGCAAATATGTTTCACCTACTTATGGATCATCCTGCTACAGATTTAATCATTACCAGTCGATTTGGAGGTATTTCAAGTTGCGATATTTTCATTCAAGGATTAATTATGGCTCTAAGAGATAGATTTATGTCCAAAAAAAGAATGATTCCTGTTTTTGGTAGGATGGTTGGAACAGATCTTGCAGCAGCCAGAGCATTTTATGAGAAAGCAAAAAGAGAGACACCAGAACCTCTGAAAAATCTACATATTGTTGTAGGGAATCAAAAAATAATGGCAGATGTCATTAAAGATGGAATTGAATATGGTTTCAGGGTGAAAGAACAAGAGAAGTCTGGAGGTAATTAAATGGCTGTTGGAAAATTGGATGCTGATCAAGGATTGATATTTTATTTCATTCAGCAAGTTAGACCTGAATTAGCTGTTCAAATATCAAAAACAAAAACAATCGAGACCATGATAGTTGGTTTAGGAAGGCAAGGAACAAGACACACGCGGTTAATGATGGAATATGGAACAAATGTAACATGTGGTGTAGCTCCAGGAAAAGGAGGAACAAAAGTTCATGAAACGATTCCAGTTTATGAAAATGCTAATGATGCAATTAAAAACCATCCAAATATCGCAGTTGCAAGTATTTGGAAGCACTACTCTTCTGCAAAGGATGCAACCATCGAAGTAATAAGAGCAGGGATTCCAATAGTAGTTTTGATTTCCGAATTCATTCCCTTAAGAGATGTAAGAGATATATTAGTGGAAGCAAGAAAATATGAAACGATTCTGTTCGGAGGAAATACACCAGGGATTATTTTTCCTCCTGAAGGAATAAAAGTGGGAATGCTTCCAGACATTTTCCAAGCTCAAGAAACAAATGGTAAAATTGGTTCAAAGGGTGTAACTATACTTTCTCGTAGTGGAGCTATTCTTTACCATTTATCTGATGCACTTGCTAGTGCTGGAATTGCTCAAAATGGTGTTCTTGGAGTAGGGGGGGATGCAGCAATCGGATCAAGATTTGTTGATCTTGTTTCGACTATTATGGGATATGAAAACACGGATCTAGTTGTAATTGCTGGAGAAATAGGTGGGATGCAAGAGGAGTTGCTAGCACAAGACATGATATCTCATCCTGAGAAATATCCAAAACCATTAGTTGCTTTAATCTCAGGAGCAAATGCACCAGAGGGGAAAACTATGGGTCATGCGGGAGCAGTAATTGCACCAGGTCAAAGCTATGGTACATATATCTCTAAAAAAGATGCTTTAGAGAATGCAGGTGTTTCAGTTGTTAACCACCAAAGAGATCTGATTGAAGTTGTAAAAACTAAATTAAACAGAACTTATTTTAAAATTGAAGATTATTATAATAAAATGCGGAAGAAATGGGATGCTAAAACCCCAGAAAGGACATGGGGGACTGCAATTACAAACGTAATGCCAAATAATTTGATCATAAGGGGATATCCTCTCCAAGAAATAATAGCAAAGAAAGGATTATTGGAAACTGCTTATCTGCTACAAAAGAGTGATTTTCCTGACAAAAATGAGCTTCAAGAAATGGAGAAAATTGCAGTCAAAGCTGTAAAAGAAGATTTTCTAAATTATATTTCAGTACCTGAGAGTGCTGATATTTCAAAAATGATAGGATCGTTTTTGTTAATTGACAATCAGCTAGCAAATTTTGCAGATTCTACAAAAGATATATCGAAAGTTGTAGCTTTTACACTAGGACGAATTGTTAAATATATAGCTATAGTTTTGGGAAATTCAGAAATAGTAGATTCTCTACAAATCGAGGAATTATCATTTACTGAATTAATTTATTTAGGATTAGTAGGAGAGAAACATCCAGATAAATTGAAGATTAGATTACTTGAAGCTATGATTACTGCATGTGTTGATCATGGGATAACTCCTCCTTCTGCTCAAGCAACACGTATTCTTGCCTCTGCTAGAGCAAAATATGAAGTAGGATTATCAGCTGGAATTCAAGCAATAACTGATGTTCATGGAGGAGCTGGACAAAAAGCTGCAGACTTTTTCCTATCTGTAGTTCGGATTTCAAAAGAAAAGAACATAAATCTTGATGAAGCAACTTTTGAATTAATCAGAGAGACTATCAAAACAGGAAAAAGAATAGAGGGATTAGGACATCGTATTCATACAAAAGATCCAAGAAGAGATATTCTTTGGGAACTAGCTGAAAATGCAGGATTTGCAAAAGAATGTGTTTCAATATCAAAAATGATAGGGGATGTATTTCATCAAGTAAGAGGAATAGATTTACCTATAAATGTAGATGGAGTTTTAGGAGCTATCACAGCTGATATGGATATAGACCCAAAACTAGCAAAAGCTATTTTTGTTTTTGGTAGGATTGCAGGCTTAACAGCTCATTATTTTGAAGAGATCAATACTCAACCTCAGATGAGAAGTATATCATTTGATAAAGCGGTTTATAGAGGACAATCAATTAGAGAAATAGGATAGTTTGACAAAAGTATATTGGAGAACTGAATGAAAAACTTATCATTTGAAATAATAGGGGATATTTTAATTATAAGAGATTCAGCTAGTGAAAGAACAGTATTGGATTTTGCAGAATTAAAAATGAATACTTATCCTTATATTAAATCAGTATTTTTACAGACCTCAAAAACTGAAGGACAAAAACGAACAAGAAATTTAGAATTCATATTAGGTAAGCGTAATCTTGAAACAATACACAAAGAACATGGAAACATATACAGATTAAATCCATTGCATACATTTTTTTCACCAAGATTAAGTTTCGAAAGGCAAAGAATAGCAAACCTAGTCAAAAAAGGAGAGAGAATTATCAATTTCTTTTCAGGTGTAGGTACATTCAGCCTTGCGATTGCCACAAAACAAGTAGAATGTATAACTCACAGTGTTGAAATAAATGAGATAGCCTTCAAATATCTGTGTCAGAATATTCTATTGAATAAATGTCAAGATAGAGTATTTCCCTATTGTGGCGATGCTTTTGAAATAGTTCCTAGAATTTTAAAAATCAAAGTAAATAGAGTTTTACTTCCTCTTCCCTTAGAAGCTGACAAATCACTACCAGTTGCTTGTAACGCATTAGACGGTGGTAATGGGCATATTCATTGGCAGATTACAGAACATCTTCAATCCAAAATAATTCCATTTAATGAAATAGATAAGAGAATTCGCACAATATTTTCCGATAGTGATATGGAAGTTAATTTTCATATTAGTACTACTAGAATTATAAGATGGATTGCACCAAGAATTGCTCACATTGCAATTGATCTAAACATCATTGATTCTGAATGAACTCACATAATCTGCTAAAGATTCAATTTCAGGATAATATGAAGAGCTAGTAAATATAACTTCATTCTTTCCGTTTATAGATTGTATGAACTCCACTAATTCTGGAATTGCTAACATGTCTTTTTCAATTAAAAGATCAATATTTGCAATTAAGCATACATAATTCCTTACTGCAAGTATTTTTTTTAGAATAATATCTTGATAATTCTTATTTTTCTCTGCAGAAATAATATCGAATTGCAATTCTTGATTGTCTTTCAAATCATTAACCCAAACCAAGGAATCATCAATTACAAAAATTAATATATTTTTACCATGCCCAGCTGCTCTTATTATCGTCCCTAATCCTGTTTGAAATGCGAGAAAACCACTTCCATAATAATAATGAATCAAAAAAGTCATTTTTCCCATCCCACTACTTTTTATGAATCTCTAGTTTGAAGTTTTTCATGATATCTTTTATATCCATCCAAAGTATCCTCAATTCGAAGCATGTGTTGTTCAGCTTTAATCCTTAACTCCTGCCATTCATCTTCATCAATCTTTTCAGAATTCAAAGCTTGTTCTAGTTGCTGAATTCTCTCTAATGCCTTTTGTCTTCTAGATTCTAGATGAGAAATAACATTTTGAATGTCATCAGTCTGGACAGGAAGTCTTTCAGCATCACCCGATTCAGCTTCTATTAATCTGGTTAATGGTGATTTTTCTTCGTCTTCAATATCTTGATCTTGAGATACGTGAGCTATTGTTTCTTTAATTGACGAGACAAATTGTGCAGCATCTTCCACTGAGCTAGGTGTAGAAAGAACATGACTTAATCTTGAAACAGATATTCTAAATTTATGAACATCAGCAATTTCCTCATCTGTCAATCCTTCATCAGTTATTAGGCTTTCATCTATAAGTGGAACATCATCTGTAATGATATCACTTTCTTCGTCTCCCAAAGATATTAATTTCTCTGTAAGAGGGGATATTACTGTGTCATCACCTGGATCTAGTGCTGATAATAATTGCGCTAATTGTTTCAAAGCTTCTTGCTCTGATTCTATTGTTTGGATAAAAGGTTCTTGCTCAAATTCATACTGTGAAGCTAGTTCAATCCCTTCTATTAGATCCCTAGTATCTGCTTCAATTGATTCTTCTGTTTCTTCCTCTATTTTCTCTTGTTCCTCAGTTTTGATTTCCAGTTCTTCCTCTATAGCTTGTTCAGTTTCTTCCTTTTCTGCAATTTCTGGTTCTTTATCATTTTCAATTCCTGCATCTATATCTGATTCTTCTCTTTCTGTTACTTCTTCAACCTCAATTTCCTCTACATGTTCCTTTTCAGGAACTGCTACCTCTGTATCTTCTTTCTCCTCAATTTCGGGAAAGGTTTTACTTGATACAATAGTTGACAAATAACGATTTATTCTTTTCAAATCCTCTAGAATTGAATTGACTTTCATCTCTAGCGTGTCTATTTTATTTGTGAAAAATTGTAATGCATTTTCTTCAACACCACTGAAACGGTGAGATTCAATTTGAAGCATATTTGCATGTGTAATAACATTATATACGGTGTCAATCATCTCTGGAAGTTCTCTGAACCAAGGTCCTGCACTATCGAATTTTAATAAAACATCTTTTGCTTTCGAAAAATGATTCTCATATTCTTCTTGTTTTTCAGCTGGTATGTATGCTTTTACGTAGGAAGTAAGTGTAGCTAAATTTGAGATAAGATGTGCTTTTACATCTTCCTCTTCATCAGGACTGAATTTACCTTTCAATACTCCCCAAAACATTTTCTTGATTTCTTCTATTGCTTTTTCAAGACTCATTATCAAAACCCAAGATTTATTGTTCTTCTTTTTGTAAAATCAAGAGGAAGAGAAGCATCTACAAATATCTTTTCAACTCTAAGATCTTCTTTCAATTTATTCGCAACTTTGAGTTTTCCAGTAGAAGATATTCCCCAGAAGTAAAGTGAGGGTTTGATACCAGAACCAGCATATTCCTTTAATACAGATAATGGAGCAAGTAATTGATTATATTCTGCTCCACTTGAAGAAGTTGGAATATCACTCCAAGGATTAACATGGATAATTAGATTATTTGTTATTTTTGCGAGTTCAGTTATATTCTGCCCGAAATACTCTTGTGCCCCTGAAATAGAATCGGTTTCTTGATCTGATTTAATAATTATTGAAATATCAATATTTTTATGACCTTTTATAGTATCTGTAATCTCCCTTAGAGTTTGATTAACAAATGTTGATCTATATTCGTACCAATCTGGCATCAAATCCTTAGATTCCAGAAACTCAAAACTGAAATCTCTCTCAACATTATATTTACCTGCGAATATTCTTCTGCATCTATCGCAGAAACAAGCTCTTTTATTCGGTAACATTAAATCATCAAGAACTAGAGCTTCTATAGGGTATTGAGAGACCTCTAATGCTATAGCTGCTGTATATTTACTCAAATTTTCTTGACTTGAACAAGCATAAGATTGTAAAGGATTACCTTCACTATTGACAACACGAAAATCTGTATTTTGTGATAAGAAATTATCGCCATGAACATACATAAAAGCATCTACTTTTATGCCCATATTGTCTGCGATTGTACAGAATGAATGGAAGAATACTCCATTCTTCTTATCCTTAGGCGCACTGTTGCTTTGGTAAAAAGTATATCCTGATCTTCCTTTTGCAACTAAAGCTATTGTATCCAGAATATGCCCATAATTTTCAAGAAAATCATCGGGTTCTGTTTGCATGAATGTTGGATCAATTACTAATATTGCTCCGCTTTCAAGTATTT
>JAGLRO010000031.1 GCA_023136245.1 Candidatus Heimdallarchaeota archaeon | reverse complement strand
GGAGTCAGTGCCCCGCCTATATTACCTGAGAGGACAAAAGCTATCCATAAACCAGTTTGTACTTCAACCTGAATTGATTGATAAATATATGAAAATATTAATGCTGATGATGAACCATTAAGAAAACCAGTTATTGGTAAACCAATTGCTCCTATGATCAAAGCAACTAATATTTGCCCTGATATATCTTCCTTACCTGAAATTATTTTACCAATCATTTCATTTAATCCTGCAAGAGCTCCAGACGCTGTTAAAATACCCATCATTATGAATAAAGCGATGAAAAAAACTATCATCTGCCACTCAACTCCCTCTTCAAGATATTTCTTCAAATCTGTTCTAAACAAGAAAATTCCAAATACTGCAGATATAAGTGCGACTAGAGCTACATCTATGGGATTAGCTTCTATACTTGTTAAGAGAAATCCAGCAAAAAGAACACCTAACAGAATGATAGATTTCCAGATATTGCTTCGGTTTTCAATGCCTGACCATGGATTAATTCTCCTCAGTTGCTCTTTCTTTTCATCTGAGACATCTATAAAAATCTCTTTTCGATATATTAAAAAGAAAAATCCGGTAGCTAGCCCAAAAAAGATTAAAGCTATGGGAAACATGTAAAGCATGAATCTAATGAAAGTCATCTCAGCTCCTTGATAAAGATTGAAAAAGATGATGTTTGGGAGTGAAGAAACAGGTGTTGGAAGACCTCCTATAATTGTATTGATTCCAACAAAAAGGACAAAAGGTCTTGAATCCAGTTCTAGTTGCTTAGTTATAACTACTGTTAAAGAACCTAGTAGAATGATAGCAGAAAGATTGTCGAAGAACATAGATACAAAAAATGTCAATCCTCCGAGTGCTACGAGTAATTTTTTTGGATCACCTTTAGTAAGTTTTACAATTGATAGAGAAATAAAATCAAAGAATCCTGCTCCTTTTGTTAAAGCAACAATTATGCTGACAGAAAATATAATTAGTATAGCTTCAACATTAATTGTTTTCGATAGTGCTTCAAGAAAATTCGCATTCATATCTAATGGATCAATTTCCATTTGTAAGTTATCATGGAATCCTTGTCTCCAATTATTAAAAAATATCAGATAGATAATTGTGACTATAATTGCTCCAGTAACTGTTATTTTCGTTGCATCAATGCCTTCTTTCATTAATAATAAGATGGTCACAAGAACAATTACAACTATTACAATGGTAGCTATGATGTTTAGCTGTTCTGGTAATATTCCTTGATCCAATTGACCACCTTTGTTTTCTATTCTGTTTTGATATACTAAATTGTAAGAAAATCAAGTGTTTCACCTGACCTTCAACGGGTTTTCATACCCTTTCTTCCTTATTGAAGATTTGTGGTTCTTAATCATTTCCTAAATCTATTCGAATTCCATTCTAGAGGTCACTTCTTCTTCTTCTTCTTCCTTAGGAGCATCTTCTTCTGGAAGTTCATCTATTATCTCTTCGATGACTTTCTCTTTCAATTCCTTCTTGGGTTTTTTGAGGTCCTTCTTAAGTTCGTACTTGATTTCTTCTTTAATCTCTTCTTTGATTTCTTCAAGGATTTCTTCCTTCAGTTCTTCAAAGCTTTCTTCTTTTGTAAGCTCTTTGGTGACCTCTTTCTTAACTTCTTTTTTAGGCTCATCCTTTATCTCTTTCTTAACTTCTTTTTTGATCTCTTCAATAACTTCTTCTTTCACTTCTTTTTTGAGTTCTTCCATTTCTGAAACCTCTTCTTCCTTTTCTTCCTCAATCTTTACCTCTTCTTTGGTTTCTTTCTCATCTTCTTCTAGTTTTTTTTCTTCAATCTTTACCTCTTCTTTAATTTTCTTCTTCTCTTCACTCTCATCAGGCTTTCTCAAAATATCTTTTTTCACTTCTTCTTTAATTGAATTTTTTAAAGTTTCATCAATAACAATTATATCTTCTTCTTCGATTTTCTTCTTCTCTTCTTCAATTATCATTTCCTTTTCTTCTTCCACTTTCTCTTCAACCTTAATTTCTTTTTTTGGAGTGATTTTTCGTTTTGCTATTAGAATTGGAAAAGATATCTCAGGATCTTCAAGCATATCGACGAAGGAACCATAGAGGTTTGAATGTTTATTAGGCATGTATATGATTAAAATTCCAATATCTTTACCTATAGTTCTCATTTCATCCTTAAGAATCTGAACTTTATCTGTTGTCAATAAATGAAAATCTACATACCTGGATGCTTCTCTGAAGACTTCTGAATTAGCTCGTTCAAAACGTTCCATTTCTGCTTTGTGCTTTTGTACAAATGCTTCAAATTCATCTTCAGATTTATCTTCATAAAAACTAGGATCAATATTGATTATACCGTGAATCTCACCTTTCTTGATGCTAAATTTAAGTGCTTCTTCAAAGAGATAGCTTAACTGAGAACTACTACTGAAAAGGATACTAGTACATTTCCATAAGAGCTCAACATTAATTTTCTCACTTTCTACTAAAATAACTGGAATTTCCTCCACTTCTTCTAGAAGATATTCGAAAAAGTCTCCCATTAATGTTATACTAGCTTCAGTATCTTCATCTGGATCATCAGATATTTTCTCCTCCCTTAATCCTATAAAAGAAGATGGAACAACAATTATATCATATTTAGTTACCTGGATGATGTTATCTAGAATTCTCTTGAGCATTTCAATATTTTCAACTACTTCTCCTTTAATTTCAAATTCTTCACTTTGAAGATGTTCATATGCAAAAGCTAGAGAATCTTCGTAACTTTCTTTTGTAGTTGTCACTTTGGCAGGTTGTATCTCTGTATAAAAGCAAACAACATCAATCCCTGTTTCAAACACGCGATTAAGCTCTGCTGCAAGTAAAACTGCTGCTTTAGATTTAGTTGTACCATCAATTATAACTAGGGCTCTTTCTATAGGTTGAGCGTCTGGTCTAACAGAAGGCAATAATTCAGTGAATTTTTGTAGGGTTTTATCAAGCTTTGCACTCTGTTTATCTCTATCTTGGATACTCATTATAAAAAAAACTCACACATTTACCTAAAAAACCTTACCATAAGAATCAATATCTATTATCCATTTTTACGGTCTGCAATTGATGATCAAGCGAATATCTGACAGATTTTGTTTTGTTTTAATTGTTACTTATAAAGCAGTGTAATACCCAATTTGTTAAGTAAACATTAGTACAAAAGAACATAGAATAATTTTAAAAGTTGTCAATAAAAAATATTTAAAGAACTTGAAGGATAGATTACAACAATGGCATATTTGGCTCGTTTATACGAACAAGATATTTTCAAAGAAGGAATTATAGTTGGTTTATTTTTTCTATTCACAAGTTTGTTATTGTATATCATTAATCGTTTTTTCCCCTCTATTTTGTTGATTATATTTTCCTTGTTATTTCTTGCATTGGGGGGTATAATCTTTTTCATGGCACTTTTCATCCCATTTACCAATAAAAAAGGAGGAGAAATACTGCTATTTTTATGGAATGAATTTCTTTACATTTTTTTAGGATTACCTTTAGCATCTATTTGCATCCTTTTATTACCAGTATCAATATACCTGTTATTCTTCTCTGGAAATATCGTTTGGGTAGGGCTATTCAGCCTGATATTTACAATAGGTTTACAGTTAAGTTCTCTAATCTACACAGGTGTTAAACTCTGGTTAAATAATAGAGTAAGTGGATTCCCCATACCTATAAAACCTGATAAAGAGCCTATTGAAGCTTTACTCTACCGAAGACCTTATTCTGAGGATTAATACTTAAGCTTGGATAGTAATACTTTTTTATATCTTTCAAAGTATAAAACAATCAAATGGTGATATAATGCACAAAAAATTGTGGATTCCTGGACCTACTGAGGTCAAAGAAGAAGTATTAAATCAACAAGCTAAATATCTTGTAGGACATAGAAGTAATGATTTTACATTACTCTATGATAGTATTCTGACTCAACTTAAATCATTCTTCAAAACTGAACAGCATATTACAGTTCTCACTGCTTCAGGTACTATTTTCATGGATATAAGTGGTAGAAACCTTATTCGACCTGGTAAAAAGGCTATATGCTGTGTTAATGGTTCATTTTCAGACAGAATGCATAAAGCTATAGTTGGTTGTGGATTTGAAGCTGACAGAATAGATGTTGAATGGGGACATGCTATTAAACCAGAAATGATCAGGGAAATGCTTGAAAAAAATGATTATGACATTCTAACTATGTGTCATAATGAGACAAGTACAGGGGTTAAGGCAAATCTAAAAGAGATTAGTGATGTTCTGAAAGACTATCCTGAAACTCTGTTAGTAGTAGATGCAGTATCTTCAATGGCAGGAGATCTATTGCTTCCAGAAGAGATGGGGACAGATTTACTTTTTGCATCATCTCAGAAATGCTTTGCTCTTCCTCCTGGTTTGGCGGTAGGAATTGTTTCTCAACGTGCTTTAGATCGTGCTAAAGAAGTACCAAATAAAGGATTGTATACTGATTTGATTGGTATCTTTTCATACTATGAAAAGAAAAAGCAGACTCCATCCACACCAAACATCTCCTTGCTTTACGCAATGGATTACAAACTAAAGGAACTTCTAACAGAAGGAGCTGAGAATGTAGCAAAACGACACAAAGAAATGGCAGATTATACTCATGAGTGGGCACTGAGTCATGGTTTTGGTCTATTTGCTGAAGAAGGATACAGATCAGTCACTGTAACAACTGTTGCGAACAAGCTTGAAAAAGATGTAAATGAATTGAATAAAGCATTAGGCGAGAAAGGATTAATTATTGCTAATGGTTACGGAAAACTAAAGAATCAAACCTTCAGAATAGGTCATATGGGTGACCATACACTAGATGACTTGAAGGAACTACTTAAAGCAATAGAAGAGATATGGAATCTTTAGAGGTGAAATTATGCCAAAAATAATACTAACTGATAAGCTAAATGAAAAAGTGATAGAAATACTTGAGAGCAACGGATTTGAGGTAAATGTTGCTTGGGATATTCCAAAGGAGGATTTACCTAAAATAATCGGAGAATATGATGCTATTATTGTAAGATCAGCTACAAAAGTTAGAGGCGACTTACTGGAAAATGCTATTAATTTGAAAGTAGTAGGAAGAGCAGGAGTGGGTTTAGATAACATTGATTTAGAAACCACAATGAAACGTGGTATAAGGGTTGTCAATACACCTGCAGCTACAACAAATTCTGTTGCAGAATTAGCTCTGACAATGGTACTTGCTTCAACTCGTGATGTTGTTAAAGGAACATATGAAATTAAAAATAATCCTGGTTCCTTCAAAACAATGAAGAAAGAGCTTTTTTCAAGAGAAATTACAGGAAAAACTCTAGGATTAATTGGTGCTGGAAGAATTGGAACAAGCTTAGCTGTAAAATGCAAAGCTTTGGGTATGGAAGTAATTGGGTATGATGCCTTTGTTTCAGAGAATCCTGTAGTAGAAATGAAATTGTCAATGGGAGATGTTCTCAAAGATGCAGATTATATAAGTCTACATCTACCTTTAACGAAAGAAACTAAGCACATGATAGGAAAAGATCAGATTAACTTGATGAAAAAAGGAGCTGTGTTAATCAATTGTGCAAGAGGGGGAATCGTTGATGAAGATGCAGCACATGATGGATTAAAATCTGGACAATTAGGGTATTATTGTACAGATGTTTTTGAGGTAGAACCCCCAGCTCCTGATAATCCTCTTTTACATCATGAACATGTAATAATAAGTCCTCATATAGGAGCACAAACAATGGAAGGTAGTTACAGAGCGAGTGTTCAAGCTGCTGAAAGAGTAATAGAAGCTTTCAAAGAGCTCTAACTCTTTTCTCTTTTCCTTTTCCGAGTAAAGTTTAAGAAATACTCAAGAATCTCTATTTTCATGAAATCTGCATTAATTGGTCTTGGTGCAATTGGTACTATCATTGCTGCTGATTTAGCCAAGAATGCATTCCCTCTTTATGTAGTATGTAAACATCAAGAGACACTTGATATTATAAAGAAACGAGGACTGAAAGTTACAGGAGTGGAAGGTGAGTATTTAGTTAAGGAGAATCTTTTACCCGTTTTAACTATTGAAGATCTTCCAACCGAATTAGATTTGGTTTTTATGGTCACAAAACTTACAGATTTAATGGATGCTTTCAACAGAGTCAAAGCAAAACTAGCTAAGAACTTCACTTTGGTTACAATGACAAATGGTGTGATCGAGGAAAAACTAAGTACATTGGTCAATAAGAATCAACTATTGGGTTGTGTTGTTAGTTTTGGTGCAACTAAATCAGGACATGCAGAATCAATTAAGACATCTTCCGGAGAAATGGTCATCGGGAGAATGGATGGAAAGAAACAAGAAATAGATGATAAACTCATAGAAATGTTATCGAAAACAGTTCCAACAACTTGGTCTGATAATATTATAAATGAAAAATTCACTAAATTGCTTATAAACTTAGCAGTAGCATCTTTTGGTGTAATAAGTGGTATGACTCTAGGAGAGATGCTAAAAAGGAAGATGACAAGAAAAGCTTTCTTGACTGTAATTACCGAAGGTGTTGCAGTAGCTAAAGCGAAAGGTGTCCAATTACAGGAAATGAATAATCTGAATATGGAATTCTTAGCACTGACGAAAAAAGAGCTGAGTGGACTATCCTTCAAGCATTTCTTGAAACAAACTATAATCAAAATAATAGGAAGAAAATATAAAGATTTGAAGTCATCTAGTCTTCAATCAATTGAAACTGGGAGAAAAACGGAAATTGATTTTCTAAATGGATATCTAATCTCTGAAGGAGAAAAATATGGTGTAGAAACACCTCTTAACTCATATGTTCTTGAAGAAATCCATAAAATAGAAGAAGGAAAGAAAAAACC
>JAGLRO010000030.1 GCA_023136245.1 Candidatus Heimdallarchaeota archaeon | reverse complement strand
CCATAAGCAGTTGCTCTTCGTTTCTCATTCGAAAAAGTACTTATCAAACCATAGATGCTTATGTTAGAAATTACATAGCTAGGAAAACTATAGACAATCAGACCCAAGATAATATTAGTTGAGTATAACGTCATCAATAAATACATCATTACCTGAATAAACATTCCTGCAATCACGCAAAGAATTACTCTATTTGTCTTCGTTACCCTTCCTAGTAGGAGTGATAAGAAAAATCCAAACAGCGTTGTTACAATAAGAAAATACGAGAAATGAATAGCTGACGTTTCGAGAACGTTGATAAAATATACTGATGCATAAGCCCAAAAACCTCCTGCAGTAGCTTGTTGAAAGAAAGCTGTTATTATGATAATGATGAAAATTGCTGGAAAAAGAGTTATTTTCACTTTTTTCAATTCAGAAGTTTTTGTATCTGCAATCACTTTTTGAATCTGAGTTTCTTTTGTGAAAAACAGAAAACTAAATGCTATTACACAAACTATAACTGCTATAAACAGTTGTAATGCCATATCTGGATTGTTGTGTAATTCATCAGAAAATACATCAGGAATACTAGAAGCAAATCTTGAAACTATGGAAGTTGTATCCTTTGCAGCTTCATGTATTTTTCCTGCCAAAGGACTTGAAATTGCCCATGCAAGACTAAATGAAGCAGTAATCTCTCCCAAAATAACTTCTTTCTTCTTTGAAGAAGTTAAAGTAGCAAAAGCGTAAACATTAGAAAATTGAGCAGAAATAAACAAATAACCTACAACCATAACAACTAGAAAAAGTGTAGACGTGTTTACGAATAACAAAAAGAAAAACATAATACTCTGTGAAATAAAGCCTATAAGTACAAATTTCCTTTTTCCAAATTTATCAGCTAAGATTCCCCAAACTGTAGTTCCAACAGCAAATAGAAAATTAGGAATGACCGCAGCAAAACCCAGGAGAAAGTATGAATCAACTGCAAATATGTTTTCTAACCATATTGGAACATAAGGATTGAACATACCACTTGAAAATCCAAAAAAGAATATACCTATTAGGATTAAAACTTCATTTCTCTCAAAGAAAAATCTCTTCTTTGAGGATTTGTCTGTTTCTGTTCCTGAAGACTGGATATTTTCCACAAAGAGCATTTTTTTAATTCTTAAAAAATGTTTATGTTTAAATTTTGAAGCTTATACAAAAGCGAAAAGTTGATATTTATTTAAAATATAGACTTTTTTGAAAGAGTGTTCGATCATCAATGACCGAAAGTGAACCTATTAGTGTAAAAGATATTTTAATTGAAATGAAAACGCTCTCTGAAATATGCGTTGATCTTTCTTTTGCTTCTCTACTTTATACAGATAAATTAGTTGCAGAACAAGTGTTGATTATTGAGGAAAAAATAGATAGTCTCTACAAAAACCTACTAGATAGGTTATCAGTTTCAATAAAGAGTCTTAATCAAGCAGAGCAATTAAGAATTTATTATATAATAGGTGAAGCTAATAATCTGATATCAGATTCAGCAGCAGATATGGCATCCTTAGTATTGATGGATTTTAGTATTGAAGATGAGATAAAGCAAGTTCAGCAACATATGGATCAGATTGTAGATCTTGTTCCACTTGAAGGATCCTCAGCTTTATGCGGTGAATCTGAAGTATCAGCTGATATTCACGATTTATTAGGTGTTGATGTTTTTGGCATAATTAGACCTGAAGATGGATTACTCACAAATTATGATGAAGTTATGCAGCCTGGAGATTTGTTAATTTTCAGAGGTCCATTATCAAATGTAAATCAATTCATTGGATTAGCTCGTGGAGATATCGCTACTATAGAAGAAGCAAGACAGCTTATTATTGAACAGGAAGAAGTAACACCTGAGTTTGAATTGAAATATCATCAAGATCTTTTAGTGACAATGAAAGAATCAGCAGAACTAGTTGTTGATTTGGCATATCTTTATGCTCTAGAAGATTTACCAGAAGTAAAGAATCTAATATTATCAACAGAAGATAAAGTCGATAAATTACAATTTGAGCTGATAGAAGAGGTTTTGCGACTTTTTGAACAAAAACTCATAGGACAAAAAACTCTAATGGCATATTTAAGAATGGCAGATTCTTTTGAGGAAATTGCTGATGCTGCTACAAAAATAGCTTTTGGTGTAACAATAAGACATA
>JAGLRO010000003.1 GCA_023136245.1 Candidatus Heimdallarchaeota archaeon | reverse complement strand
AAAGAGAAGAATATGAACCATATATAGACAGAGGTTTAGTAATATATTCAGGAGTGGATTATGAAGCAATCCTGAGAGAAGCCGAAAAAGAGGCAGATATAATACTATGGGATGGTGGGAACAATGATTTTTCTTTCTATAAGCCCGATTTACAAATAGTTGTTGCAGATCCACACAGAGTGGGACATGAGCTTCGATACCATCCAGGGGAGACAACATTAAATCTAGCAGATGTTGTAGTTGTAAACAAAATCGCTACAGCAGATTACAATAATGTTATGAAGCTGGAGGAAAACATTCGAATTGCAAACCCAAAAGCAGTAATAATTGAAGCTGCATCTCCAATTTTTGTAGATAATCCTGATTTAATAAAAGGAAAAAGGGTTCTAGTTATTGAAGATGGCCCCACTTTGACTCATGGTGAAATGAAATATGGTGCGGGTATAGTAGCTGCTAAAAGGTTTGGTGCAAGAGAGTTAATTGATCCTAGACCTTATCTTGTGGGAAGCATGAAAGAAACTTTCGAACATTATCCTGATATTGGACCACTTCTTCCAGCAATGGGTTACTTTGATCAACAACTCAAAGATTTGGAAGATACAATTAACAATACGGAATGTGATGTTGTGGTTTCCGCTACTCCAATTGATATTACTAGACTTATTAAAGTTAACAAGCCCATTGTTCGAGTAAGATACGAACTTGAAGAAATAGGTTTTCCAAAACTCGAGGATGTTTTAAAAGAGAAAGGATTTCTCTAAATCCTCCCTTTTTGTTTTTCTTTTATACCTATGTAATTTTGTAAATACTCTGACAGTTTTTTGTACAATTTTTTTACTTAATCTTTTTATGTAACTATTTGTAAAAATGGTTTCATCTATGAAACGTACAAAGTTCATCAGAAGATATGGTTCCTGGGCTTTAATAGCTGGTGGTTCTCAAGGTATTGGAGAAGCTTTTGCTAGAGAATTAGCACGAAAAGGAGTAAATCTAGTATTGATAGCAAGAAGGGAGGAGCTTCTAAAGAAACTAGCAGATAAGCTTGAGAAAGAATATGAAATCAAAGTCAGAATATTGTCAATAGACCTTGCAGAAGATAATTTTATTGAAGAGATAAGAAAAATTACAGACGATATTCAGGTAAACTTGTTGGTTTATAATGCTGCTATCATACCGATAGGTTCATACTTCAAATCTGATTTAGAGGAACAATTTAGAGTCATAAATGTAAATTGCAGAGGTCCTACCATTCTGATTGATTATTTTGGGAGAAAGATGATTGAAAAGGGAAAGGGTGGTATAATTCTTATAAGTTCAATGGCTGGATTACAAGGAACACCAATTAATGTTCATTATGCTGCAACGAAAGCGTATAACATAGTATTAGCTGAGGGTTTATGGTATGAAATGAGAAATTTTGGTGTTGATGTTATTGTTAGTATAACAGGATCTACTGCTACACCGAACTATATTGCTACTAAACCTGATAATCCTGGAATTTTCGTTCCAAAACCTTTGAAACCTTCAACCGTTGCAAAAAAATCTCTAGCTAATCTAGGAAAGAAACCTCGTATCATTCCTGGAATTAGCAATAAAATTGCAAGTTTTTTTGTCCAAAAGATTTTATCTCGAAAACAAGCAATTAAACTAATTGGGCGAAGTACGTATAATATGTACGGAAGAAATGAGTAAAAACAAATCTTATATTCATTTATTATCAATTCATTTTGGTATTGAATGAATCATACAGAAAAAAAAGATATAATCTCACATGGATCCGATATACTTGTTGTATTAGATACAAGGAAAAGATGGCTTACAAAAGTAATCGGAGGAAAACAATTTCATTGTCATAAAGGTTTTTTCGAATTTGACAAAATTATAGGAAAACCATTTGGAATAAATGTTAAAACAAACAAATCTGTTTATCTTACAATTTACAAACCAATAACGAGTGATTTTCTAAAACAGATTCCTCACAGTTCACAGATAATTTATCCTAAAGATGCAGGATTAATCTTGCTTAATGGAGGAATAAATCCTGGGGGGAAAATTCTTGAAGCAGGAACAGGTAGTGGTGCGTTAACTTTAATTCTAGCTACATATGTTGGCGTAAATGGACAGGTTTACTCATATGAAAATAGAGAAGTTGCACACAATACTGCTAAGAAGAATATAATGCGATTAGGATTAGAAAATCAAGTTTCTCTGAAACTCAAAGATGTGTCTACTGGTTTTGATGAAGAAGACGCTGATGCTATAATTTTAGATCTTGGAGATCCATGCGAGATTATCCCATATGCTTATGATTCATTAAAACCAAGTGGTATTCTTACTGTATTTATGCCTACTTATAATCAAGTAGAAAAAGTGTATTTAAAACTGAAAGAATTCAATTTTGGTGATATTCAAGCTCTGGAATTAATACGACGTGATTTACAACTGAAGAGAAATGCGATTCGTCCCCAAACAAGAATTATAGGGCATACAGGTTTTCTAATTTTTGCCCGTAAATTAGCAAAAGGTGACGAATAGTGCTAATTATTCTAAGGTGCTATAATTGTGAATCAATTAATGAGATACCCAAAAATTATCGATATAGGATATGCAAAGGGTGTGAAAAGATAATATCTTATCAACCTGGTGAAGCAATAATATGTAGTGATATTAGTGGGATCCATAAGAAATTTATTGATTCAAAATACCTTACAAAAAAACTTGCAGAAAGATTCTTTGAATTTGCTGATTCAGATGCAAGTAAAATATCGGAGATAATTCTTGAACATGAAGAAAGAAAATCTATTCTTCTTGATATTCCTGCAGCTTCTGTAGCTGATACTGTGCTGTTTATTCTTAGGAATCTTAAAGAAAATACTATTGATGATTTAATACGAAATTCTACTCTTTTTGATATCTCTTTGACAAAACTGGAAAAAATACTTTTACAATTGAAAAAAGAAGGTTTAATTTACCAACCTCAAGGTTGGTTAATCAATTTAATCTAGGGAACATGAATTCTAATACTTTCTCTTAGCCCTTCTTTCTTTTAGCCAACCATACAATATGTATAGGACTACAAGTACAACAGCTGCTGCGAACGTTATGCCGATTCCTACGATTACGTTCGAAGCACCTCCAAAATCTATAACATGAACAGATATTTCTTCTGCTGCAAAAAATTGAAAAGCTGGTGCCCCTTCTATCGGTCCAGCATCACTACCGTAAACATCTTCTGCCATGAAAAATATGGAGACATTGTATCTTGCTTCAGGATTGGTGATTTCTGCCATGAGAGTTGCAGTGAAAGTTTCTTCCGGTTGAAGTTCTCTGTAGTCTAAGTCAAAAGTAACTGTATAAATTTCATTTAAAGCTGTATTTCCATCTACATGTGTGAAATTAGCGTTCAAAGATACTACAGGTACAACTAGATCCCCAAAATTTCCTATGGTTGCATAGAAATTAACTATTTGTCCTCTCTCAATAATTGTTGTTGATATATTCCCATTAAATGCATCAATTGAATATTCTTGTTGTAAAATAGGTAGATTTTGATCTAAATTATTTGTTTGAGCTATAGAGAAATTCACCATAGGAATAGTGATAAATAACATAAATATAATGATAAATCCAATTTTTCCCCATTGCTTATTCTTCATTTCATTCAACCTTCTTGTGTGAGCAGTAAAGAAAGCTCTCGTTTTAAATTTCCTAAAGATCTTTCAATACGTTTCTCATAAGTGTTATTAATGCTGATTTTTCCATCAGCTGTTTCTGCGATTGTTCCTCCCATGCAGTTTATAAAGTTATTAGATATGTCAAATTTTACATCTATGTTATTTTCGTTTTTAAGTTTTGTAGAAATGTTCTCAAGAAATTGCTTTGAAAAAATGTCTTTATCCTCTTTTCTACGATAAAGTAACAGTTTTGGTTGTTTGAGTGTTACTGCTGCTTCGAGTATCATTTTTTCCAAACTAGTAATATATTCTTTAGAACTTGTTAAAGTTTTAATCTTCTCGGTTGCTTTATTAATAAAATCATCGACTAATTCATCCCTAAACTTTGTAATTTTAAGTCGCAAATCTAGATCATGTTTTGCTTTCTCTCTTAAGAATTCTGCATCTGCACTTTTTTTTACAACACTGATGATATTTTCTGTTGATTCTTTTATTTTTTCTTCTGTTTCTTTATTAATATTAGCAATTATTTCTTCTTGTTCTGCTAGAATTTTCTTTATTATTTTATCAGTGTTCTCTTCGATTTTGTTAATAATTTCAGGGTTGAAGTATTCATCACTCATTAGTTCCATCTCTGAAGTGTGAGCAAATTTGAGAAGTTCTTAAAAAATTGGCTTATAAGAATTATGGTTAGGAATGTAAAATAAAAAGAAAAAATGTTGTTTGATCTATTCGAATAGAGTTTCATCCTCAGCATAACGATAGGCTAGAATAAAAAGAACGAAGAAGATACAGGCTGATAAAGCTACAACAACTGTTATGAAACTTTCTCTATATTTAGCTATGAAATTGACAGCAATGAAAATTGGAACCATCAGAGTTCCTCCTCCTCCTCCTCCATTTTCTCTAGATGCTTTCTTTCTCCAACGAATAATTGTTTCTAATACACTCAAACCAACAGCTATTCCATTTATTATGAAAATCGACAGATGTGAGGTATCTTTTCTAGCAACAAATAAGAATAACAGTAGAATTCCACCAAACAAAATTATCTTAAAAATAAACCCAATTCTCTGTTCTACTGGTTTGACATAAGATACTTGAGATGCTCCTTCTCTTAGGAACATGAAAAAGTTCCCTATTGCTATAGCACAAGCTAGACACAGTACTATTCCATAAAAAATCTCAGAATAAATAGTCCAATTATCCCAAATTTGAACAATGATCTCTGAGTAACTAGCATAAAATGCAATAGTTACCATTAAAGGTATCGCTGCTAAGAACAGCCCTGGTATAACAATCAAGAGCGCTGGAACTTGTTTCTTTACACCAAAAGCATAGAGTATTAATTTTACTGCAAAAAACGCACCAAAAACTGCTATAATAGGTGAACCAAAAGGTAAAATAAAGAAGAATAAGCAGAAAACAGCATTTACCATATAGAAGAGTTTTGTATCAATTCGCACTTTTCCTAAAGCTCTCCACATAAGTTCATAAGAATTAGCTATTCGGTTAGCTTTTACTAATGATACTAAAGTAAATGGCAGAGCGAATATAAGTGGTGTTAGAACTTTTAAAATAACAAGTTCTGCAGTAGGACTGAAAGGACTAGTCCCTGATTCTCTCCAGAAAAAGAATTTTGCAAGAGACATATCTTTCATTGGTCCCAAGAAAGTCCATAGATAAAAATAAGCTGGAAAGATGAATATCTGAAGTAAAACTATTAATCTGTTAACCATCAAACCTCTTAGCTCTACCAATAATAACACCTAGCTCGAAATATGGACATCCTATTAAAAAAACCTTTTCTTTTCCTTTAACTCAAACTAAACTTTATTAAATCAAATCTGTCTATTAACAGATGAGGGTAATGACAGAAAAACCTATTTCGATTGAGGAACTTTTTAAGGAATTTAATATTCAACCTCATGATTTAGAGTATATTCTGAATTTTATGCAGAAGGAAAATATTTCTCCCCAGTTGGCAATGAGAAGAATTAAACTTTTTGAAAAATTGCAAGAGAAAATGGAACAAGCTCAATCAGATGATAAAGTACAAGAATTAACTTCAGAGTTAGATCATTTGTCAAAAGTGGTAGAAGATTTGCAAACAGAGAGAGATGCTCTCCAAAATGAGAAAATAGAGTTAGATAAGGAAATTGAAGATACAAGGCTTCAACAAGATCTGTTTAATGCAGAACGTGAAGAGTTAAAGCTTCAGATGCATGCTCTAATGGATTCGATAGATACTATTGAATCAGAAACAGGAGAAGAGGGAGATCAGCTAGGAAGTGAAAATCAAGAATTAAAGAAGAGAATAAGTATAATGACAGCTGGATGTCAAACACTTAAAGATAGGATAGCAATACTTGGTTCAGAATCACCAGCTTTGAGTTCCCTCGTACAAGATATTGAAAAAAGTTTATCTGCAGTTATGGATGCTAGACAGATACCAACTGAAACAACATTCTCAGTTCCAAAGGAAATTATAGCAACAAGTATCCAATCAGAGTCCTCTTCTGCTAAAGTAACTGTGCAAGCAGAAGAGAAAGTTACAGAAACTATCTCACCAGATCAAGTAAAATTCGTAACTTCCTCTCCAGTTTCAGAATCAAAACCTGTTAGTACAGAAATTGAAAGAAAAGCACCTGTTGTAATCGCTACTCCTCCATCTTCATCTTCTACACCTGTTATTAAGGAAAAACTCTTTGATGAACCTGAAGAAATCAAAGATGAAGTGGTTTCAGAAGAACCAAAAGTGGAACCTAAACCTGCTGCACAACCGGAACCAGAACCTGCTGAAGAACCAAAGAAAGTTAAAGTAGATGCGAAACCAACAGATGAAAAAGAAGTCTCTCCAAAAATTGAGAAAATTCTGAGATTATTTATATCATATGCAGGACAAGCGGATTCAGATGAAAATTGGAAAGCAAGGGTAGCTGCAATATGCGATATGGATGAAGCTTACATTGAACTTGGGGGATTAGCGATGTCTCAGATATATGCTTATCAGACTCAATCCTTGAAAAAAAAGAAAGAGTTTGAGAGATTGATAAATTCTTGGATAGAAAATGGATTACCAAGATAAGTAGAGATTAATGTAAGAAATATGATGGATTTTTTAATAAATTTTTATTCAAGCTAGTAAAAGTTATATTTCTCTATCTGTTAACAGAAAAAATAAAAATGAAAAGGAAAAGAACGACATACAATAATGGACCAGTAGTCTAGTATGGATAAGGCACCGGCCTTCGGAAGTATATACTGAAGACAGTCGGAGGTCGCAGGTTCAAATCCTGCCTGGTCCGCCATTTTTAAACAAATAAGAAATCAAATGCTTTATAGATAAGAAGTTTTTGAGTTATCTGAATATGAAAATCAGAATACTACGTTACAGAAAATTTACCTTTTTTTTGTTTTTAGTTCTTTTCGTTTCGCTTTTCACATTATCAGCTACTAGTGATGTGGAAAATGGATTAGTCGCTGGTGATTGGTTTGAGTATGATACAATAGAATTCAGCAATACTACAAATGCTTTTTATGGTGCTTGGCCTCCTGGTACAAATTATGGAAATTGGTCCCTATCTGAGGGAGAAAAAATCCATTTCTATGTCACTTCAGTGAATGAAAATAGCATAAACGGTACTATTGTTTTAGGGAGTAGTACTTTTACTAATGTTAGGAATATTGATGTAGCATCTGCATTGATTCTGAGCATTTATCCATGGAATGGTGGTTTTTTTGCAAATGCTTCAGATTGGGAGAACATTGTTCTACAAGCACAAGACAAAAACACTTCTTTCAATGTTATGGATCAATATCAACACAATATTAACACAACAGTTGAGGAATTGGAAGTTAATGTTTTTAATGTTACAAACTACTATGGGCAAGATTCTCTTCTTTATTATCACAAGAAAACAGGAATATTACTCAAAGCATCCACATCATTTGGATTATATAAATTAAATATTTCTCTGTCAAAAACTAGCCTTGAGATAAAAGATCAGCAAGGTACTTATTCTATTGATTTTGCGTTTTACTTACCATTTATTGCAATAATTATCGTCGTATTGAACTCAAAAAATCTTCGAAATAGAAAAGAATCTTAGAAATATCATTTATTCATAACAGAAACTTACTGATATTTTATCTAATTTCGTTTACTTCTAGCCACAACAAATATTAAACCTAAAATTGTATAATGATTTGAGAAGTATGAGTGAGAACACACAAAAATGTCCCAGTTGTACTGAATCAGTTCCTTTGGAATATTCTGTTTGTCCATTCTGTGGCTTTGGACTTTTAGAATATGAATTAAAGAAATTTGCCTTTAAACCCAAATTAAAGGAAGTATTTATTCGCTTATATAATTTCTTCCGACATCCATTCAAAACAAGTGAAGAATTTGGTGTTGCTACAGAATCAAAAGGAGGTAACTTAATACTACTTATATTCTCTCTTTTCCTCTCATTGAGATTCTATGTCGTTATGTTTAAAGCTGGATTACAATACTCTTTTCTTATTGTTTTAGGAAACCCTGAAAGATTCCACATTAATATAACAATAGGGTTAATCTTATTCTTTGTAACACTGTTATTGCTACCACTTATGATTTGGATTATCTATAAATTGCTGTTTGCTTTAGGAACTTGGATAATCTCAAAAATTGCCGCTATGCTAGGTTCAGATGCATCAACAAAACAGTTTCGCACAATTGTTGGATACTCAATTGCTCCTGTTGCTATTGGTGAATTGTTAGGAATAATCTTCACACTTCTAGGACCATCAGGTAATGTTGGATCTCCAGATAATTTTCAACAATTTGCTACATATGTTCTGAATTTATATGATTCTATATGGATGACCATATTCAGTGTTATAATGATAATTATGTGGATTATCATGATTGTTTATGCAACCATTGGTTTGAGAACTGTAGGAAGAATGTCATGGATTACCGCTGCATTAGCAATTGCCTTACCAATTGGTTTATTTGTTTTCTTCTTCTATGTATATGGTATGTTTGGAATATAGCGCCTTACTACTTTTTATCCCTTTTTTATTATAAGACACTCAAATTTCTGGGAAATCTATTTGAAAGATGAAATCAAAGTCTTTTGAGGATAAATTATGAAAAAATCTTCAAAACAACAAATGAGAGATATCGGAGAGAGAGAATTTTTATCTCAGATTTCTCATTTTGTTGATGAATCGGAACTCGATTTTAATGACGATGCTTCTGCAATAAAGTTGTCATCAGGAGAATTACTTGTTATAAATATAGATATGCTAGTCAATAAGACTGATGTTTTACCTGAAATGACTTTCAGACAAATGGGAAAAAAAGCTGTAACAATGGCTGTGAGTGATATAATAGCAAAAGGAGTACAACCATTAGTCTGCTTGGCAAGTATTGGATTTCCAGCTGAAACAGAAGTTGTTAAGGCGAAAGATGTGATTACAGGGATAAGAGAACAATGTGATTATTATAATGTTTTATACCTAGGAGGGGATTTGAATGAAAGTTCTGATATTGTTGTGGATGTTGTTTCTCTCGGTGTAAGTAAAGATAAAAAAATAATACCTAGAAAAGGTGCTCGAAACGGAGATTTACTTTTTTCAACTGGTTTATTTGGATATACATCCTTGGGTTTTAGAATCTTACTTGAGAATCTGATAGTTCCATCTGAACTGAAGAAAAAAGCTTTACTTTCAGTTTATGAGCCTATTGCAAGAATTGATCTGCTTCATTTATTACAGAACTTTCCTATAATCATATGTATGGATAGCTCAGATGGTCTTCTTGTAACTCTTTCAGATTTGTCTAAATTAAATCAAATGGGAATAGATGTAACCTATGTACCTCTCTCTGAATCAATAAGAGATTTCTCCAAAACTAAAGGTATAAATCCGTTGGAACTAGCATTCACAGGAGGAGAAGAATTTGAGATGATTTTTGCAATTGCTCTCGATAAGAAAGATGAATTTTTAGAAATCACAAAGAATCTGGGTTTTTCAATATACTGTATAGGTTCATTCAATAACAGTCATAAAGAAATAAAAATCAAAGATGAATTATTCGAAAAATATGAACTTCCCAAAGATGGATTTGAGCATTTCAGAATCAACAACTAAATACATAAATACTTAAGAAGTATTCATAATTTCAATTCTTGAATATCATGTCTAAGATAAAGAACATAGCAGCTAGAGAAGTCCTTGATTCAAGGGGAAATCCCACAGTTGAAGTAGATGTTTATACATCTAATGGTTTTGGAAGAGCAATAGTTCCTTCAGGAGCTTCAACTGGTGAGCATGAAGCTTTCGAATTAAGAGACAACAAAGAAAATCGTTTTCTTGGAAGAGGTGTTTTAAAGGCGGTCAATAATGTTAGTGAAAGAATAAAACCAATGTTACTTGGAGTTGATGCTACAGATCAGGAAGATATTGATCGACTGATGTTAGATCTCGATGGTACAGAAAATAAGTCGAATCTTGGTGCAAATGCTATGTTAGGTGTTTCACTTGCGGTGTGTAAAGCTGCTGCGGATAGCTTAAACTTACCCATTTATGCATATTTGAACAAAAATGCTACATCTTTACCTGTACCAATGCTTAATGTCATCAACGGAGGAAAGCATGCGGGGGGGAATTTAAAAATTCAAGAATTTATGATTATCCCACATGGTTTTGGGAAATATAACGAAGCGTTAAGAGCTGCATGTGAAGTTTATCAAATTCTAAAAAAGAAACTTAGGAAATTTGGACCTTCTGTAATAAATTTGGGGGATGAAGGAGGATTTGGAAGTCCGGTTGATACTACTCCAGATGCACTTCGAATGATAGTAGAAGCAATAGAAGCTGCAAATTACAAACCAAGCAAAGAGATATCCATTGGTTTAGATCTAGCAGCATCAGAATTTTATAAAAATGGCTTGTATGATTTGAACGGAAGAAGAATGAATGTAAATGATTTAGTTGATTATTATATTGACTTAGTTAAAGAATATCCTATAATATCTCTTGAAGATCCTTTTGATGAAAATGATTTTGCATCCTTTGCAAAACTTCTCAAACAACTCCCCAATATATCAATTGTAGGAGATGATTTAACTGTTACAAATCCTAAACGAATACAAATAGCAATTGATGAAAAAGCTACAAATTATCTTTTACTTAAAGTAAATCAAATAGGAACACTAACAGAATCTTTCGAAGCTACAAAAATGGCGAGAAGTGAAGGATGGGGTATTAACATGTCGCATAGATCAGGAGATACAGAAGATACATTTATCGCCGATTTAGCTGTAGCAATGAATGCTGAAAGAATAAAAACTGGTGCTCCAGCGAGGGGAGAGCGTACATCAAAATATAATCAATTGTTAAGAATAGAAGAACAACTGGGAGATAAGGCAAGATTCAAAGGAACAAAATGATTTGTTCCAACAAATTTTTTTTGTAAATCTTGTTCATAGCTGTTTTTAGTTAACTTTTTCAATATAATAAGAAAAGATACATAGAACCAATATGTCATCTAAATACGATCAATTACTTGAGAAATTTAAAGAGATCCAATTACTAGGAACACTTAGTAATGTTTTATATTGGGATATGAACACATACATGCCTCCATCAGGATTGGAATTTCGCACCAAACAATTTCAGTATTTAAGTCAAAGAATTCATAAGTTGTGGACTAGCACTGAAATGGTTAATTTAATATCAATAAGCGAAAAAAATAATGAATTAGATGAACTCCAACGAAGGAACGTGGTGCTATTAAGAAGGCAATATGATAATAGAACGGTTATTCCTGGTAGATTAGTTGGTTCTATTGCAGCACAATCAAACAAGACACTTGAGATTTGGAAAAAAGCAAAAGCTGAAAATGATTTTCAAATGGTTCTTCCAGATTTAGAAAATCTTTTTTCACTTAATATTGAAGCTGCTGAATTATTAGCGAAATCAAAAAATATCAACGATCCTTATGAAGCTTTGATTGATCAAAGAGATAAAGGTTTTTCTGTAACCAAACTAAAACAGCTTTTTGATGAAGTGAAATCCTTTCTTGTACCATTCGTAAAGAAATGCAAGGAATCCTCAATGCAAATTGATCGTTCATTTCTCTCTAGGAATATACCCAGAGCAGTACAAGTAGATTTAGTTCAAGATTTGGCAAGTTACTTCGAATATGACTATTCAAAGGACAAGGGTGTTGGAAGAATAGATGAAGTGGAACATCCATTGACCATTGGTTGCGGTCCTTCAGATGTTCGTGTAACAGTGAAATATCACGAAAACAATGTCTTATCAGCATTTCTTGCAGGGGCACATGAATGTGGTCATGCAATTGATGGATTACAAGCAAATCCCGAATGGATTGGACAACCTATTTATCGACTTGATTCTCCAAGTTTAGGAGAATCACAATCTAGATTCTTTGAGAATCTTATTGCCAGTTCAATTGAATTCTGGGAATATTACTATCCAAGATTTCAGAAACTAACACAAGGTATTTTTGATGATATAAGTGTGAACTCCTTTTATTTTGGGATAAATGCTGTAAATCCTGGATTGATACGAATTCAAGCTGATGAAGTTACATACATTTTGCATATAATTATTAGATTTGAAATTGAAAAAGATCTTTTTGATGGAAAGATAGAGATAAAGGATTTACCCGAAGTATGGAATGAAAAATACAAAGAGTATCTTGGGGTAGATGTTCCAACCGACACTTTAGGTGTTATGCAAGATTTACACTGGTTCTCTCAATATTGGGGTTATTTTCATGGATATGCAATTGGAGATATTATGAGTTCACAAATTACTATGGCTTTGACAAGGGATATTCCTGAATGGCATACAAACTTACAGAATGGATTTTTCAGTCCAATAAGAGAATGGTTAAGGGATAACATTCATTCTAAAGGAGGATTATATGATTCACTTGAATTAATTGAAAGGGTTACTGGTAAACCATTAACAACCGAATACTTCATTGATTATATCAAACAGAAATTCTCAAGAATATATCAACTCTAGAAAATTGATGTAAAAAGAGGAGAAGACTAGAGTTTTAAATCAGCTTGTTCTATTTTGACTGATTCGTTTTCAAGTTTCACTCCTTCACTAAGAAACAGATCTTCAACATAATAGACAGTCCCAAGAACCAAAGTATTTGGCCCTAGTTTAACTGAACGACCCTTGATATCCTTTTCTACAACAACATCTTGGATATCAATCTCATTTTGTGCTACAATGTTCCCATAAACATGAACCAATTTTTTCAGTTTTCGAAAGAACCATGACTCAAAAACAGTTCTTCTACCTTCAATTATTAAGTTCTCACAGATAATATCTTTTTCTACATTGGATTTTCCGCCAATTTTGACAGTATTTTGAGACAATATACTCCCATAGATCTGTGATGTTCCACTAATTGCAACACCTTGTTTTGCTTGAGTATTTCCATCTACTTTATATGAACCTGACGCTGATAATTTTCCTTGAATAACTAGTTCTCCCCCTATTTTAGCTGCTCCACTAAATGTTGCATTATTGTCACCATGAAGGTATCCTTCACTCTTGAAAGAACCTGAACATTTAATTTCTCCGTGTGCAATGATATTACCATAAGTTTTTACAGCTCCAGAGCATTTTAATGCTTTACACTCAACATCTCCATTGATCCTACATGATCCTGAAATTCTTATGTCTCTCATAACTTTTCCTCCGGAAATTCTAGCTGAACCAGAAACAGTTACAGAATCTTTTGTAAGAGTTTTTTCACCTGAAACTTTGATTTCAGGAGCATCCTTTAAACTTCTTAATTCTTCCCTTACTCCTTCTAATTTTTCTTTGTAACGTTCTTTAAGCTCCTTGTAACTCTCTTTATCAATTTCCCCATTATCATATCTTTTCTCTAAGAGTTCTAAAAGCTCCTTATACATTTGAATTTCATTCTGAGTCATTCATTTCACCATGATTCTAATTCTACATCAATTTATTTAATGTTTTTTTAAATCAACAAGGAAACATCTCTAATTCATTAGTTTTAAGCTTTAGCTAATCGGTTTAAGCAAATGACTACTTTACCACCCAATAAGAAAATATGCAATTAATACTGTAGAATAAAGTTTCAACCGACAATAATTTAAGGAAGCAAAACCATTTTAGAATTGCTTATGCCTTCTAATACTACTGTTTCTCCGGTTATTGATGTTATTTACTCGATTTTCAGAGATGGAACTAGAAGAAAGATTCTGTCACTTCTAAGCTCCATGAAATTAACTGCTGATGAGCTTACAAATGAATTGAAAATATCTCGACCTGCTGTAGAAAAACATCTCAAACAAATGTTAGATATCGGTTTGATTGAAAGAAGCGCAGATACTTATCCTACTTTAAAATACATATATACGATCCCTACTCCTGGTGTGGAATTACTATCAAATGTACAAGATGCGATTGATCATTTTATTACATCACTAAGAGATGAATACGCAAGAAGATTGGAGAATGAAGAGCAGAAGTTTCTACTTGGAATGTCTTCAAAAGAAAGATTTGAAGCAATTAAGGGAGACTACAATTCTATTCTAGAAAAACTAAAATAATAAACTCCTAACTGGACAGAAATAAAATGCTGGTAAAGAAGAGAAAAATTTTGTCTAAAAAGGAGAAAAAACTCCTTTTAGAAGAATTGGAACAAGAATATGGAGAAAGAATCTCATCTTACTTCGAAATATCCGTTCCTTTAGAAGAAGTAAAAACTGATGAAGGATATTTGCTAGTAAAAAATAGCAAAGTTTGGTTTTTCTATATTAATGAAAAGATTCTTCCCTCAATCTACTTTATGCGAGAAACAGGTTTTGATTTGCCTGAAGTAATTGTTGACATTGGAGCTATTAAATTCATCACAAATGGTGCAGATGTTATGTTTCCTGGAATTGTTGCTTTCGACAAGGAAATAAAAAAGGGAACAAAAGTTGTAATAAAAGAAGAGAAAGCAAACACGATAATAGGTGTTGGGGTGTCAATAATCGATTCAAAGAATTTTAGTAAATCAAAGAAAGGAAAAGCAATAAATCTCTTGCATCATCTGAAGGATAAAGTGTGGAGTTTTAAACTATAGATTATTATCGTAATCTAATAGTAGTACCATTGGGAGGAGCCATGGTCTCTCTTTTGGTGGTCTTGTAAACCCAAGAAGCAAATTTGACAGCTTTGGATTCTTCTCCATGAATCACCACTATTTTTTCCGGTTTTGGTGTTACCCTCATTATATAGTTTTCTAGCTCTCTTCTATCACTATGTCCTGTAAATCCCGTCATACTATGTACTGCCATTTCTATGTGATACATTACTGTTTTTCTTTTCTCTACCATTTGTATTTCAGTAATCCCTTTTTGTATTTTACTTCCTAGCGTTCCTTTTCCTTGATAACTCACAAAAACAAGGGCATTATTTGGATCACTGCATAATTCTTTGAAATATAGAACACTTGGTCCCCCATTTAGCATCCCACTTGTTGCTACAATTATCGCTGGATCTCCTTGAATGATTAATTCTCTTTCTTCACTCGAAGCTACTTGTTTAATTTGTTCCGCTAGGAACGGATTTTGTCCTGCGTGAAAAATCCTTTCTCTTAGATTTTTTGATAGAAATTCTGGGTGTGCTGTCGTAATGGCAGATGCTTCTCTTATCATGCCATCTGTATAAACTGGTATATTTGGAAGTTCACCTTTTCTCATAAGATTCTCTATTACTACTAGTATTTCTTGTGCCCTTCCCACGGCTAACACAGGTATTAGAACTTTTCCTCCTTTCTTAATAGTATCATAAATAATGTTTCGTAGTAGTTTTTCACATTCTTGTCTAGGTGGTAATATATCCTGAGGTTTTCCATATGTTGATTCTATGAAAAGTGTCTCAAGTCTTGGAAAACGATTATTTGCTGCATCCAGAAGGTTTGATTTTGCAAATTTAATATCTTGAGCAAATGCTAAATTATAAACTCCTTCACCTATATGTAAATGGGGAATAGCACTACCTACAATGTGACCAGCATTATGAAACGTTAATCTTATATCCGGTGATACATCTGTTACTTCTCCGTAATCTAGAACTATTGTATGTAGAACTGATTCTCGAATGTCTTTCTGTTCATAGGGTAGCATTTTTCCTTCTTTTTTTGCAACATCGAGATAGTCAATTTGCAACATGGTCATTAAATCGCGTGTTGGACGTGTTGCATATACTGCTCCTTGGTAGCCATATTTGAAGAGGTAAGGTATGAATCCAGAATGATCTAAATGTGCATGGGATATTATAACAGCATCAAGCTCATCAATATCAAATTCCGGTAAGTCAAATCGAGGAAATGTGTTATTCGGACTGTTACTGCCTACATTTATCCCACAATCTACTATTGCTTTGCTTTCTCCTGTTTGTATCAAAGCACAGCTTCTACCAACTTCTGCAAATCCTCCCAAAGCTGTTACTCGAATAGTATCATCCCTAAATATAATCGGTCTATGGATTCTTTTTCCGATTGTTCGAAGAATTTGTTGCCTCCTTTTAGAGTGCTCTTGATAAAGGTGTCTAATTGTTTTTATGACTCTTGATTCTATGGGTGGTGTTCTCATGACGCGTGGGCGCCAGAGAGTTTTCGAAATAATAGTTCTCAACATTTCCCCTGATTTTCCTATAATTATTCCAGGTTTCAATGCTTCAATGATAACTTCACCAACTAATTCATCAAAATCAATTTTTGATATCTCCCCTTCCTTACCCACAAGCTCATTTATTATATAGATTGTTTCATCCTTAGCTAATCTAACTCCAGGATCAGAACGAATAACTATTCGTTTTCTTAATTTCTTTGCAAGTTCTTTGACTATAGTTTCATCATCAACTAAAACTTTAGGATTTTTAGAATAAACTGCAACTTCTGGACCTTCAAATTCTATTAGAGAAACCTCTGAATTCTTTGGTAGTTCTGCAAGTATCTTTTGAGATGTTTCTTCCAATACTTCTTTATAACTCAAGATATCCAACTCTTCGTGATTTATTGAATACAAATTCTAGAATAAGTTCTAATTTAACTAAACAATAGTAGTTAAAACTAAAATAAATCTCAAAACTTAGTTTAAATACTTTTTGATTATTATTGTTTACAGAGCGAAATTCCAGTTTCTGGCGTTTTAACTGGGAAAGATTAATGTTTCATTAATTTTGTCAATCCCCTTCCCTTAAGTACCATCCTCTGTCTAAAGGCCTTTTCTTATGACCTTTTATAATAACTGTATTTGATTTTGCTGCAGATATTTCTGTTGAATCTATCTCTGCTTGTCCTATTCCATAATGTAAATTGCTTCTTCCAAAAACAATTAAAGTGTCTCCTTTTCGAAATTCATCTGTAATCTCTCCAATATTTTCAACAAAGATTGGTTTTCCATAAAGGAATTGATCTGTTGTAACATGAATTACTTTTTTCGAAAATGGAGCCAATAATTTTGAACCTTCAATTTCTAACTGAAAATCAGATTTCCATAAACTACCAAAAGGAATTCCTGCAAAATAAGCTGTTTTGGGTAATTTTTCAAGTATTTTATCTGAGGTTATAGGAACGACAAACACTTCACGAATTTTACCATCTTTTATCCAAAAAGCATAATTACGCAATATTCCAAAAGCTTCATCATAAAAGGAATTCATGATAGAAAATGAAACGATTTCTTTTTCTTCGTCATTTATTTTTCGAAAAGTAGGCTTATTTTCTATCATTATTTCTTCACCATTTTAGCTATAAAGAATCCTTCTCCTGAAGTTTTATGTGGATATAGTCTTCTTGCTTTAATTAAATCAGGATGAAACTTCTGATCAAGAAATTGTTCTAATGCTGGTTCTCCTAGTTTTCCAATCTCAACCAGTTTTAAGTTCGATTCTTTTATAACCTCTGAAATTACTTGCTCATTCTCTTCTGGCTCGAGAGAACATGTACAATAAACAATCTCCCCTTTTTCCTTTAAAGCTTTAACTGATTTTTTCAGTAGCTCGACTTGATAATTGTGATGATTATTAATATCACTCAAGTTTTTAGAATTCTTCCGAGTGGGATCAGATGCTATGATTCCTGAACCAGAACATGGGGCATCTAATAGAATTTTGTCAAATTCTAATTCTAGATTGCAAACATCTCTTAAATCAATCTGTACCACTATTGTATTTATTACCCCCATTCGTGCTAGATTTGATTTCAAACTTCTACATCTATTTGCGCTGATTTCCAAGGCTATAATGTTTCCTTTATTATTCATTAATTGAGCTAAGTGAGTTGTTTTTCCACCAGGAGCAGCAGTTAAATCTCCTATAACTTCTCCCTCTTTTGGGTTCAGGATTTTCGAAGGATACATAGAGTTTTTCCCTTGGAGTATATAATAACCATTCAAATATTCAGGAGTAGCTCCAATAGGGATATCACTTTCGATTATTTCAATTCCTTCAGGTAAATATTCAATATTTCTTAGGACAACACCTTTCTTCTTCAACAGTGCTTTTGTTCTCTCAAATGGAGATCGCAAAGAATTCAATCTTATGGTTTTAGAAAGTTTTTTTTCATTGTACTTTAGTAGGTCTACAGTTTCTTCTTCTCCAATCATCTCCACAAAACGCTCAATCATGTAATTTAGATAACCTAGGTTATTACCTAATTCGTAAACGTCAAGAGTATTATCTGTGGATTCCATCACTACTTAGCTTTCAAGTGAGTAAATAATAATTTTTGTGTTTAATATGTTTATTTTGATTTTTTGAAAAAAAGAAAGTAAAAAGATTAGTTTTTCTTAGGAAACCAAGGTATGAATGCATTATGATAATTATATGAAGAGAAAAGGAAGAATTCCTTTAATATAAGCTATATCTGTTTCAGCTAGATATGACAGATGTAATAAATGAATTTAAGCATATAGAAATGCCCCAGATGCTGTCCTTGGGGGCTAATATGTTCCAAAGTTTACCTGAAATTATTGAAAAATTATCTTTAGGGAAAAGTTGTCTACTTATTACTGACACATTCGTATTTGATAAATATGCAAAAGAAGTGGAACAAATTTTGTTAGATTCTGGTTTTAAAGAAATTCAGCTATCTACCATTGAAGATAGTACCTTAGTTGAAGTAGATAAACAGCTAAATCTTCTAAACGAAATTAAAGCAGAATTTGTTATTGGATTAGGGGGTGGAAAACCAATTGATGTAGCAAAATTGACTTCTTATAAAGCAAACCAACGCTTCATTTCAATCCCCACTATTGCGAGTCATGATGGGATTGCTAGTTCGAGAGCATCCTTGAAGGGAATTAATGAAAGACATTCAATTCAAGCTAGACCACCTATAGCTGTTGTAGCTGATACATCGATTTTGGATAAATCTCCTTATAGATTTACTTGTGCGGGTTGTGGCGATGTCTTGGCAAAAAAAACCTCAATCAAAGATTGGCTTCTTGCTCACAGATTAAAGAATGAGATGATTTCACCAACTTCCATAGCTCTTGCTAACATGACTGTGGAATTAGTATCGAAAAATGCGGATCTGATAAAGAATCAGTCTGATGGATATAGTAGGATCGTTATGAATTCACTTATAGGAAGCTCATTAGCTATGTGTGTAGCAGGATCATCTAGACCGGGAAGTGGTTCAGAGCACATGTTCAGTCATGCTTTAGATTCAATTGCAGAGAAACCAGCTTTGCATGGAGAACAATGTGCTGTAGGTTCAATATTAATGGCTTTTCTTCATGATCTTGATTGGGAAAAAATCAAAAGTACAATGGAAAAAATAGGACTAAAAACCAAAGCTAGAGATTTGGATATAAAGGATGATGAAATAATAAAAGCACTTGAAATTGCACATTCAATAAGACCTGAAAGGTATACGATATTAGGAAAAGATGGTTTATCACATGAAGTTGCTGTAAGAGTTGCAGAAAAAACTGGAGTGATAGACTAAGACATATTTCCTAATATTAAAAAAGCCTGTAAATATAATTTTCCCGAAATGGTTCTTACTTTAATTGAAAAAAACATTGCAGCTGTAGGCTATAAATTTACACATCTGGGTGGAATGAAAGTCTGTGAAAATTGCAATCTAAATAAAGTCTGTGTTGATTCTCTTGAAAGTAATATTTCGTATGTAGTAACTGAAGTAAGAAATATTGAACATTTGTGCTTAATCGATAATCAGGTAATGCTAGTCTGCAATGTAGAAGAAACAGGTAACATTATTTCTGTTGAAAATCAGAAATTTCTAGAAAATATTGTTGTGAAAAGAGCACCAATACATTGTGATGAAATTCTTTGTAAAAATTATGAATACTGTATTCATCCAAATTACCAGAAGGAATCGAAGATTAAAGTTTTGGAATTAAAAGGGAAAATTCATTGTCCATTAAATTTGGAATTAGTTCTAGCTGAAGTCAAGAAAATTACAGATAAATAGATTCTAAATATTTCGATTATTTTTTCTTCTCAATTTTATAATGCTCAATGAAAGTTACATTATCATATTTGGTTGTTATTTCACTTAAATCCCTAGTTACACCATTTCTGATGAATTGAATATATTCCATGAAACGTGTATTATTTGGTAATTCAACAACTATGCTTTTGTCCTTCAAATCAATTTTTGTTGAAGAAAAATCAACTCCAGGTAACCTTTTTTCCAATAAGCAGATAAATTGTTCTTTGATATCAGTTATTTTTTTCTCTATTTCAACATAATAACTAAGGTCATATCCAGCTAAATCATGATTAAAATCTACTTTAACTCTACTACTGGATACCTTCAGAATTCTGCCCTCTTGTCCACCAATTTCAACTTTCATATCTTCTTTTGGTTTTATCTGATGGCGTTGAAATTCTCTTCGTTGAACCAATCTGATTTTTGATCTATCACGCAAACCGAATCCTTTCTTAGCTTCAAACTCGATAGTTTTTTTCTCTCCTTCCTTCATTCCAATAATTTCTTCTTCAAGTCCCTCAGGTAACCAATTTTTACCGATTATCAGAGTAAAAGGTCGATAGATAACTTTCTCATCAAAGATATCTTCTTTTTTTGCTACATCTTCAAAAGTCGTATCAAACACCTTATTGTCTTCTTTTGTTCTTCCTGTGTAGTTTATATTTACCATGTCGCCTGATTGCAGAGTAGACATTCAAATCACCTTAGCAGTATATCTGTCAAGTAAAAAGTAATAAAATTATCGTATATAAGATTCTGCTTTTCTACTACAATTTTTTCATACTAGTTTGTCAAGAAATAATTCGAATTTGGAGTGATAAATTCCAATGTCTAATTCTTCGACAAATTTCAACAATATCTCACATTCTCTTTCAGCAATTTCTTTTGTTATGGGAAAATGCATTAATGATGGTAATTTTAGTAGTTTAGCATCAAAATGCTTTCGTGCTTCTTCTAGATTTAAACCTTTTTCAGCACTATAACTGATTGTTCTATAAATACCCACAGCACCTAATGCATCTATTGCATCAGCATCCTTTAGAATTCTACTTTCCTTGGTTGTTGCTTCAGTTTTTTTGCTGAATCGATGAGAATTGATAGCATCACCTACATCGGATATTAATTCACTTCTCAATTCTCGTTCTAAAAATTCTCTAGCTATCTCAGCACTTATTTCAGCATGACATTTTCCTGTTAGTTCTTCAATAGGTCTCCCTACATCGTGAAACAAGGCAGCTGTGAGTACAACATCTAATGCAGCGTCAAGCTGAACCCCCAATTCCAAACACAAGTTCGCAACTCGAATAGTATGTTCTAATGAGTGGGAGCTCTTGCTTTCATATTGGAGAAATTGTTGTCTAACAAACTCATGTACTTTTATGATAAAATGATTGAAATCTGTTAGATTTTTAAAAAACCTTAAATTTTGTTTATTAATTTTCATTTATTTTCACATTTCGTTTATATTATATATTGTTCCATCCACTTGGAAATTTCGTTTAACATTTAATATTGCAAAATTCCCTCTTGTTATTGGTCCAGGATTCACAACAGTGCAACCGTTTAATGATGAAATAGTTGAAGATTCATGTACGTGACCTGAAATAGCCATAAATATATTTGAAAATCTCTCAATTGTGTTTCGTATTTCTTTTGAACCCGCATGTTTATCTATTGAAACCCTATCAGCTGTTGTTCCAAAGGGAGGTGTGTGTGTAAGTAAGCATACTTTTTCATTCTTTTTTTCTAATTTTCTGAAGATTCTTTTTTTGATTTGAGGATTATTTCTACCAAACCCTATTGTTGTGAAAAAACTAGTTTTATGTGGTTTAGCTTCTATGAATTTAGCTGAAGAAGTTAACTCATCTAACTCAAAATAAGGATCACAATTTCCAATCACAAACAGAGTATTTTGGAAATTACTTGTAACTATATGTAACATTGTATTAAGATCATTAACTGAACCAAAATTAGTAATGTCTCCTGCCACTAAGCACAGAGTTGGTGGAGCTTCAAAATTGTTAACTGTATCAACAATATTTTTCAACGTAATTTTTTGATTATGGATATCTGCTATAACGAGCATTTTTAATTCCATTAACTTTAGCTCCATCTTATATCTAATTCTAAGAATGTGAACACACCAGAATATTGGAATTCATTGCTTTGTGTATTAAACTTCCATAACTCAAATACAATTTTTAATTCACTTTCACCATCCAGCATCAAATCAATAAAAGCATTAAGATACAGTATAACAACTGTTGGACTCCAAATGTAATGACTATCAATTTCTTCAGATTCTTTCTTTTCAGTATTTGTTGCAGGTGATAATATTTTTTCATAAGTATTATTTGAATACATAGAATAATAATAACCAGTTGAAAGAGGTGATAATGTGCTGAGATTTTGAGTTAATTTAGTAGCTTTAATTTGAAGTTGATAATAGGTTACTTTGTTTTCAAAATTCTTTGCAATAAAATGGATAGAAATATTTCTGAGTCTATAAATGAAAAATGGATAATTTTCTGCTTCATAAGTATCTTCACTGGAATTATATGTTAGTAGAGTTAACTCAGAGAATCCTTCTTGCGAAGAAGGAAAGAATGTGAGTGAGATTATAGTAATAATCGATACAACTATGATGAGGATAATAATTGGTCCATATAATCTCTCTTTGTTTATTTTTAGGGGAAATTGACGTTTCTTTTTTCCACGTGGGATTTTCATATTAGTTTTTACCATGTGTAATCTCCTCACTTTCTTGTTCGTACTTTATTTCCAAATTCCCATATTCTTCAAGCTGTTTTGTTTTAAACCAGGGATAGATTCTCCTCAAGAATAGAATAACAAAAGCAAGTGTAAAAGCTGCTGCTAGAAATCCCAGAACTGAATATAGAACTCTTGATCTTTGCTTATTTCCACTTATTCTTTGATTTATTAGATTCAGTAATGAATCAAGTTGTTCTTTGGCATCATTTGCTGTTTGATATGCTTGTTCGTAATCTCCCTCTTCGAGTTTTTTATTTGCTTGATAAATTAATAATCGCAATGAATCTGCTTCTACGACTAAATCTCTTGTATCAATACTTGTTTCTGATATTCCCTCTAATAATATAATCACATCAATTAGTCTTTCTTCTGCTTGTTGAATAGCGAGCATTGCATCATTTTCAGTTTGAGCGAGAGAGGTAGAGATTTGTAAAAATAGAAAGATACTAATTGCTATTTTCAGGATTATTTTCCAGCTTTTGTGATTTATATGCATTTACTTCACTTTTTTTTCTTGAACAATTTAATCTTAGGCATTTTGAATTGTATTTTATTTGATCCAATAAGGATTCGTAAAATTACCGATAGAATCAATATAACAAATGTAAGAATCCCAATTGTAATTGTGAAGGGAATAGAATCTATTATCCATACGTTGTTTAGAATTAAACCAGTAAAAATCGAAATTCCAATATTTACACCGATTGCTATCAACGCTCGTTCAAATTGATCAATTAACTCAAAAACCTTTGGAAATATCAAATTGGTTATAGTCCATCCAGGTATAAATAATCCGAAAAGTAATCCCCAAATTACTCTTAGAAATAGGAATGGTGATTCAGGATTAATTAAAATTATAATAGGAAAAAAGATACAGGTCAGTAAAAGAATACTCCAAAATTCTATTGAGAAAAAGTGAATTTTGAAAAGGTATTCGGAAATTGAGGTAGGTAAGGTTCTGTCTACTTTTTGTGATCCTAATTTTATTATTCTCTCTTTTTCCAGTTTTTTGACTATTTGATATATTTCTTCCTTCTCTTTACCTGTAGTTACCACAGTCTTCTTTACGAGTTCTCTAACTGTTTTAGGTTTTTCTTCCACCAAGATTTTCTGAATTTCTTTTCTGGTTTCAGATTTATCATAGTTTGACATATTTTCAAATAATATTGAAATAGCATTAAAAAAATGTTTGTGAAAAAGAGTTGAAAAAAGATTACAATTCTTCGATTTTTTTTCTAAGGGAATCTATTTTATCAATTCTTTCCCATGTAAATTCAGGTAGTTCTCTTCCAAAATGTCCATAACAAGAAGTTTTCTTATAGATTGGTCTTTTTAAATCAAGATATTCTATGATGTTACCAGGTCTAAAGTCAAAAACTTGCAGTACTGCTTTTTGTAGTTTTACAATGTCTAACTTCTCTGTTCCAAAACATTCAACATTCACTGCTAGAGGTTTTGGTTCCCCTATTGCATATGATACTTGTATTTCACATTTATCAGCTAATCCTGCAGCAACGACATTTTTTGCAGCATAACGAGCAGCATAGGATGCAGAACGATCTACTTTTGATGGGTCTTTACCAGAAAAAGCCCCTCCACCATGAGAATCAACACCACCATAAGTGTCTACTATGATTTTTCTTCCTGTAAGTCCTGCATCTCCATGTGGTCCACCTATAACAAAACGTCCAGTTCGATTTATAATTATTTTAGTATTCTCATCAACAAGATTCGAGGGAATGACTGCATTTATAACTTCAGTTCGAATTCCTTCAGTTATTTCACTATTGGTTGCTTCTTTTTTATGCTGAGCTGCAATAACAACTGCTTCTATTCGAAATGGTTTTTCATCTCTATACTCTACTGCTACTAGAGATTTTCCATCAGGTCTAAGAAATGGTAAAATGCCTTTTTTACGAACTTCTGCGAGTTTCATTGTTAATTTGTGTGCTAAAACTATAGGTAAGGGCATGAATTCTGGTGATTCATTTGTAGCAAAACCATACATGATTCCTTGATCACCTGCTCCTTGCTCCTCTCTTTCACCTTTTTCTATACCTTGTGCAATGTCTGTAGATTGCGAGTGAATGGTATTTATAATAGCACATCCTCTATAATCAAATCCAATTCTTGAGTCATCATAACCTATTTCTTTGATTGTACTTCTAACTATTTTATCATAATCTATGTTGATTAATTTAGTAGTTGTTATTTCTCCTCCAATGAGAACAAGCCCAGTAGTTACAAAACATTCACATGCAACATGTGCTTCAGGATCCTTTTCAAGAATAGCATCTAAAATCGCATCAGAAATTTGATCGCAGATTTTATCAGGATGACCTTCGGTTACTGATTCAGATGCAATAATTTTGTGTAAAATCATATAATCAGCTCTCCAATAATTAGTCTTTTCACAGATAAACCTAAAATAGATTATAAATTTATTACTATTCCAATGTTTTCAGAAAAAAGTTAATGGAAGTATCACATAACTTTAATTCTTATTATAAAACCACACCAGAATTCTTCTTAACTTCATTGATCCAATTCAAAATTTCTTCTCTAGAAGGAATATCTTCTGGATTGTTACTTTTTGCAGCAAAAACTAATTTTGTTGAAAGCCTTTCAATTTCATGTAATAACAAGGAGCTGTGTCCTTTTTCAAGAAGGCTATCTCTTATCACAATTAATTGATTAGATATCTTTAATAATTCTTTAGAAACATCAGAACTCTCATCAATTAACTGCTCCATATGACTGAAAGCATCCTTTACTGTAATGATTTTTGGATGAAATGTCGAGTTTAGATGACTAGAGATTTGATTAATAATCTGTCTCTCAATGTCTTCGCGTTTTGTTTCTGCCTCCTTGTATTTTTTCTCCAAAATTACACTTGAAAGATGTCTTACAGTATTTTCTATTACTTCTTGTGATTGTAATTCAGGTATCAAATGGAGCAATTGTGTTTTAACCAATACTCTTCTTTCATTCTTCAGAAGATAATTATATTCGTCTTTCGAGAGTATTTCAGAAGCAACAAGATTTTTTACAGTTTCTCTAAACATTTCTCTGTTCCCCCTGCCTTTCCAAAATGAAGCATCTAAATTGCTTTTGAGTTTCTCTGTAATTTCATCTAGAATGGAGGTTTTAATAGGTTCCATATTAATGATTCTTATATTCCATGTTAATAAGAATTTCTTAATATGAAAAGAGAAAAATGCTAAGTAGCATCATCATAAAAAATTAAATAGCTCAGCGAATAGTTTAATTGAAGATGACAAAAACAATTGGAGTTCTTTTTTGTGGTGGAGAAGGAACACGTATGCGTCCTTTAACATATTACATGCAAAAAGTGATGATGCCTTTAGGAACTGACCAATTACCTATTCTTGAATACGTTATTAGACATTTTAAAAAACATGGAATAAATGATTTAGTTTTACTTGTCAATTATAAGAAAGAACAGATTCAAGGATATTTTGGAAATGGGGAAAAATTTGGAGTAAAATTAACTTATATACCTGATAAACCTGGCCCAGTAGGTACAGGTACTGCTCTGTTGAATGCTGAAAATCATTTAGAAGGTAAAAGAATGGTTATATATTATTCCGATATCATCACAAATGTAAATTTTTCGGAGATGATGGATTATCATCTTGGTCATGGGAAATGGGCTTCCATTTTAGTAACTAAAGGTTGGCAAATTAGCGTTGGTACAGCGGAAACAGATGAAGAAAATACTGTTACGAAGTTTATCGAAAAACCAACTTTACCTCTACTTGTTAATACTGGAATTAGTATTCTAGAGCCTATAATATATGAATATCTCAGGAAATATGATCCAAAAGAGAGTATTGATTTATCTCGAGACATTTTTCCTGAATTTGTGAAAAAAGGAAACATGATGGCATATACTCCTGAAGATTGCTACTGGGAAGATATTGGTTCTATTGAAAGATATGAAAAAATAGATCATACAAAAATAACCAATCTGATGAAAAAGTAGTATTCATCCCATGTAGTAAGGAAAAATTATTATTAGTTATTTGAAACGTCACATTAATGAAGCATAGATTGATGGATTTATTAGCGTGTCCAGTTGACAAAGAGTGGCCTTTGAAATTAGAAATCATTGAGGTAGAAAGAGAATCAGAAGAGGTTCCATTACCTCTAGAAAATACATTAACAAAAGTAATATGCAATTACTACTGTAATTACAAGCAATTTACTCTGGTAAACATTGGGGAAGATGGATCAGAAGAATTAAAATCAGCTGACGAAATAGATAAAGTCGTCAATCTTAATGATTGTAAAGATTGTTTTCAAATAGAAATTAAAAGCGGAAAATTACAATGCATTAATAAGGAAGAAACCCATCTCTACAATATTAAAGACAGTATTCCTATAATGCTCACACCAGAACAAATTGAAAAAATATATGGTAATCGATAATTTTATTTTATGAATATTTATTGTTTTTATGAATTGTTTTTCACTTTTTTGTATTTCTGTTTTCGTTTATAGATTTTCCAAATAAAATATCCTATCTCAAGACCTATTCCTGCACAAAGAAGAACATTAATTATTATGACTTTATTTCTGAAATCTTCAAATTCGAATAGAAATTGTTGGATGGAAAGAAAGACAGCATAAACTACTAGTGTTAAAAGAATCATAATGAGTTGAATAACAGATGTTTGATCCAGTAATCGTATCTCTGTTCTAATTTTAGATTCAGGATTAGGTTTCACTTTCATTTTCCTCCTATCTGTAATCTCTTTGAAAAAGCTCTTCCATATATTCATCGTTTAGAATTATAACTGTTGGACGACCATGAGGGCAAGAAAAGGGATCTTCAAGTTCCAAAAGATTTCTCAAGAGTATTTCTGCTTGTTCTATCGTTATTTTATCTCCAGCTTTTATTGATCGTCTGCAAGCGAACATAGACACAATTTCCTTAATGAAGTTTAGATCTTCTATTTCTAAACTGTCTTTTATTTCTGAAACATTTTCCTTGAAGATATCGATTATATCTCTTGCTGTTTTATATTCGATATTTACACCCATAATAGAGGGTATGGATCGTATGACTACTTCATTTTTACCAAAAATATCAATTTCAAAACCATACAGCTTCAAAATTTGCTTTATTTCATCTATTAAGTTAAATTCCGATGGTTTCAGAGAAACAGAAACAGGTGCAAGCAACTGTTGAATACTCACTTTCTTTTTTCTAATTTGTTCTATATATTTTGCATAATTTATTTTTTCATGAGCAGCATGTTGATCGCATAAGAATAATCCTTCCTGTGACTCTGCGATAATGTAAGTATCCTTAATAATTCCTAACACTCTAATTGTTCTTTTTCTTGAAATTATTCCACTGATCTGTTGATCTGTCGTGTATTCTTTGGGTAAAAATCTGTCTATACTTTGTTCTCTACTTTTTGTTATTAGAAAATCTGGTTTTTCTGCTTTATATGTCTTAAAAGCATCTTGAATAACAGTACTCTTAGATTCAGTTTTCACTATGTCTGCTCTTTTTAGGGTTGTGGGTTTAAATCTTGTTTCAGAAATTCTTTCAAAGATTTTTAAACCACTATTTTCCAATGATTCTCTTATTGCACTTTCAACTAGTGTAAAGACTTTGGAATCATTGCTAAAACGTATCTCTTTCTTTGTTGGATGGACATTCACATCAACTTCATCTTTAGGTAAATCGAGATATAGAAAGATTATTGGGAATCTACTACTTGGAACTGATGTACCATATCCTCGGAGAACTGCATCAGAGATTGTTTTATTGGAAATGGATCTGGAATTAACAAAAATATATAGATAATCTTTGGATTTTCGGGAAAATTCAGGCTTAGTTATGTATCCTTTAACATTGTATCTATCCTGATTTTTGTTTATTGGAATACAAGCCTTAGCTATACTCTCACCAAATATAGAAGTAATTTGATTTATTAAATCGCCCTTGGGGGCAGTTATTAGGCTTTTTCCATTATGAGAAAGAGAAAATGAAATTGATGGATAAGCAAGCGCAAGTTTTGTTACGAATTCAGTTATATGATTAATCTCTGTAGATGTTGTTTTAAGAAATTTTCTTCGTACAGGGACATTATAAAAAAGATTCTTTACAATGATACGAGTTCCGTTTGGAGCTGAAATTTGTTTATCTGATAGAAATTCTCCTCCTTCCACAATTAGATGAGTTCCAAGTTCGTGGTCTTCAGTCTTTGTGATAATCTCTACTTGAGCTACACTGACGATACTAGCTAATGCTTCTCCTCGAAATCCCAAACTACTTATTGAAAAAAGGTCATCAGCATTTCTAATTTTACTTGTTGTATATCGATTTATAGCTTGAATCACATCTTCATGATTCATTCCAAAACCATTATCGATGATTTCTATTAGTTTTTTTCCACCATCTTGTATGTTTATTGCAATTTTACTGCTGTTAGCATCAATAGAGTTCTCTAAGAGTTCTTTAACAACTGATGCAGGGCGTCCTATTACTTCTCCTGCGGCTATTTTGTTAATTGTAATTGTGTCAAGTTTGATTATCTTCCTATTCATAATACCACAGATGTACTATTTTGTGAAAGAGCATTTCAGTTCTTATTATTATTTGTCTTTTAGAATTTTCTTGCTCTTTTTCACTAAATCGCTTAGAATATTCAAAGCTTCTATTGGAGTTATTTCATCTAATTTTACTTCATTAATATTAGAAATTAATTCATCTACTACGGTTTTTTTAGCAGTTTTTTGAGATTTTACTGGAGCTTTCATCTGAGACTCATTTTCTTGTGAAATGTGTCTAATCCCGTTTTCCAAATCTTCCTTTTGTAATAATGACAACATATCATTGGCTTTATCAATGACATCTTCTGGTAATCCTGCTAATGATGCTACATGAATTCCAAAACTTTCACTAATTCCTCCCTCTTTTAATTTGTATAAGAAATGTATATCTCCATTAACATTCTTAACAGAAGCATGATAGTTTTTTACATTAGGAAGTAATTTTTCTAAATCTATTAATTTATGATAGTGGGTAGCAAAAAGTGTTGTTGGACTAATCTGACCAATATGATCATGGAGATACTCAATGATTGACCAGGCAAGAGCTACACCATCATAAGTGGATGTTCCTCTACCAACCTCATCAAGAATAACCAAGCTTTGTTCAGTAGCATTATTGAGGATGTTGGCACATTCATACATTTCTACTAAAAAACTGGATCTATTTTCAACGATTACATCGTGTGCTCCGATTCTTGTGAAAATCCTATCAGTTAAACCAATCTTAGCTGAACTTGCTGGTACAAAACTTCCAATTTGAGCCATTAGTACAATTAAAGCAACTTGTCGTAATAGAGTACTCTTCCCACCCATGTTTGGTCCTGTTATAATTAGAATTCTTTCAGAGTCTTTCTTAATAATAATATCATTTGGTATAAAGGAAGTTTGGGTTAGGAGTTTTTCTACTACTGGATGTCTTCCATCCTTTATTTCGATTATATTCTCTTCTGATATTTCTGGTTTGGAATAGTGATAAAATGAAGCATTTTGTACAAAAGTAGCGATTACATCTGCTACAGAACAATAATATGCATCTTGTTGAATATTAGTAGCAAACTGAGCGATTTCTTTCATTATCTTGTTAAACAGTTCTTCTTCAAGAACTAGAATTTTTTCCTCAGCATTTAGTATCTTTTCTTCATATTCCTTAAGTTCTGGAGTCACAAATCGTTCTGCATTAACCAATGTTTGTTTCCTTTCATAATCTGATGGAACATCTTCAGAAGATGCTTTTGGTATCTCGATATAATATCCAAACACTTTATTGAAACGTACTTTGAGTGTTTTGATCCCTGTTTTTACCTTTTCTCTTGCTTCCAATGAAGTTAGAAATGATTTTCCACTTCTCTGAATATTACGAAGTTCATCTAAATCTGCATTATATCCATCACGTATAACATTACCATCTTTGATATTTACGGGTACTTCATCTTGAATTCCAGTGCAGATAATGTTCACAACTTCTTTCAAGGGATCAAGATTATTTTCTATTTCCTTGAGCAGTAATGTTTTGAATTTCAATAAATTTGTTTTAACATCTGGAATTAACTCTAGGGAATTTCTAAGTGCAATCAAGTCTCTTGGTTTGCTTCTGCCAAGGCATATTCTGCTAGTTAGTCTTTCAATATCACTCATTCTACTCAAAATGTTTCTCAATTCATCTCTAGCAATAGTGTCGTCGAGCATTTCTTCTGTAGCATCAATCCTGTTTTGTATTACTGTATAGTCAAAACTTGGTCGAAGTATCCATGATGTTAGTAATCTTGAACCACCTGGTGTTTTTGTATTATCTAATACTTGCCTTAATGTTCCATATTCAGTTCTATCTCTTAGATTTTCGATAAGCTCTAGATTTCTTATGGTGTTAAAATCTAGAATCATGAAATCCTGACTTTTTATCTGACTAATTTTAGTAATATTAGGAAAGTTCTCTCTCATTTGAGTTTCTTTTATATATCTCAAAATTGCCCCAGCAGCACCTATGGAGGGATTATATTCATTTACTCCATAACCATCTAAACTTAGAACATTAAGTAATCTACATAGATCTTGCTGTCCTTGTTCAATATTGAAAAAGTAATCCTCTCTGTATGTTATGGTACATTTTTGTTGATCATGATAAAAACCTAGTTTTGACCATAACTCTTCTTGAACTATAATTTCGGAGGTATTTAAACGGGATAATTCTACTTCTAATAAATTCTGAGCTGCATCACCTTCAAAATCTGTAACTAAGAATTCTCCAGTAGATAAATCAAGAGCTGCAAAACCAAGCATTTCTCCCTCTTTGTAAATTGAGGATAAATAATTATTCCTTCCTTTAGTAAGCGATTCAGGAAGAGTAATTGTTCCTCTAGTTACTAATTGAACTACTCCCCTTTTCACAATCTTCTTTGCAACTTTAGGATCCTCAAGTTGCTCAACTACTGCAACCCTATAACCTCCTTCAACCATCTTTGCTATATAAGCATCAACTGCGTGATATGGAACACCGGCTAAAGGAAATTTCTTTTCTCCAAGTGTTCTTGCAGTTAAGGTTATATTTAGAACCTTTGAAGCAATTTTTGCATCTTCATTGAAGCATTCGTAAAAATCTCCCGCTCTGAAAAAAAGTATGTAATCTGTATATTGTTTCTTGATATCTTGCCATTGTTGCATCATAGGGGTTAATTTAGGTCTAAGCTTCCTATCATCAAATTGCTTCATTATTTCTACTCTCTTCTCTTATATTCTTCCTTTTTTTTCATATAAAAATCATATACATCTTTGGGTTGTTTTTTTGGATCTGCTGCACCCCATGAGTATATATCTTCAGGTTGATCTTCGCTTGAGTAGAACCATCCTCCTTCATCAATAATCTTAGCTAATTGATTAACAATAGCTACTCCTGCACTAGCACCCAATCTATCTGCACTAGCGTTTACTAATCTAACTGCAGTTCTAGCAGTTCTGATTCCTCCAGCTGCTTTCACACCTAAATCCTTACCAACAGCTTTTCTCATAAGATCAATGTGATCAATGAATGCCCCCATTGGTCCAAAACCAGTTGATGTTTTGACATAGTGGGCTCCTGAACCCTTAGAAATTTGACATGCTTTGGTAATTTGATCATCAGTCAAGAATCCTGTTTCAAGTATCACTTTCACAATTGCACCATCAGCAGCTTGAATTACTTTACTAATATCCTTCCCAACTGCATGATAATTACCTTCTCGAAAGCTTCCGATATCCATAACCATATCGATTTCTTCAGCTCCATAGCTTATTGATTCTTGTGTTTCTGTTTCTTTTGTTTTTGGTGTTGATGCTCCTAGTGGAAAACCAACAACTGCGGCAATTTCAACTTCCGAACCTTTCAGAATCTCTTTGCAGAATGAAATATGTTCCGAATTAACACATACAGCAGCAAAATTAAACTCTAAAGCTTCTTGACACAATTTGTTGATATCTTTTTTTGTTGCAATCGGTTTTAGATTTGTATGATCTATCATACGAGCTAGTTTATCAGGAGAAATTCGTAGGGAATACACAGTATATTGATATATTAAAAATACAAAAACATTGCGAATGTTTTCTCTTCCAATTTTGTTGTTTTACACAATAGTAATAGAAATTCTCTCAAAATGTTGAGATTCTCAGAGGAATTTATACAAATTTTATGCAAACAACGTTTTTTTGAAAAATAAAAAGTATAAAAAGCCAAAATATTTAAAATCGTTCCTCCTCTTCTGGACAAAGATTATATTAAACGAGGTTTGTATAAATGCAAAAAGCTAAAAAATCAATATTTGCTTTAACTATACTTGCAATTATTTGTTTGTCATTTTTAACGATGTTCAGTATAGTTCGAAGCTCAAATAATTCATTTACACAAGATGAACAGCTAAACATAGGAAATAACCCTATTCTTCCAATTGGTGATTTTAGTTATTCTGATGTCACTGATTACGCTTATGAATTTAATGCCACTTCTCAAGTGAATAGAACAATAACCTTAGAACACTATGGTACCATTACAATAATAGATTCTATCAAAATATCAATAATCGGAAATGAATCAATAGTTTATTTCAATTATACATTACCTAACATAAATGTTGATAATTTAAGATTCATTAGCTTTCGAGTTGCTAATAATTCCTATGAAGATTTGGGAGAAGCAAATTCCACAAGAACCTATTTGTTTCATAGGTCATTAAATTATACAACCTTCGTCATACCTTTCAATAGAACATTGGGAAGTATAGGAAGAGATGATATTTTCTTTATCAGTGTATACTTAGAGTTTTCCCTACCATATACTGCAACTCTTCAAGATAATGAACAACTTTTATACTATACTGAATTACTCTATCCTCTCATCAATAACTTTCCAATCGCGAATAGTACAACAACTGTTCTTAAACAAGGAAATGATAATTTTGTAGATACAGTAGAAAATCCTATAACTCCAAACAATAGTACAGAAGGACTCACATTTTTGTTACAACCTGAATCAGACACTTTAAAATGGACTAACATTACAAGGATTGCATTCAATAACAGTCAAACTTATACTGATGATTTAATAATGAATGTGTATACAACTTCTGTAAGTACAACTGAAGCAATAGCAGAAGCTACCAATACAATTCTAATTAAAGCTTCACAAATTCATCGAAGAATCGAGGTAGACCCTCTTGGTCTTGTAACGATAACAGAAAGACAAGATATTGTTTTTCTTGGACCTGAAGCTCCTCCAAATCACCAACTGTCAACTTTCAAATTGTATTCATTGAATGCTTTCACTATCGTTCTACCCCCCAATTCAACCGTTCTATCATTAGATGATGAAATCGGGGCATTAAACTTAGATTATCAAAAAGATGAATCGGGACATTTTGAAAGAGGTTCATATAATATCCGAGATAGTATCTTTCCAAATCATCCTGGTTTAGTCATTTTTCCACGAAGTCCATTGTTTGGTGGCGATGAGTTAAGTTTCACTATCGTATATAAACTACCTATTGGTTCTGTTCTTAAAAAGGAACAAGGATCTATAAGATATGAACTAAGCTTAGAACCATGTTCAGTAATAAATTGGACTATTGATGAACTTCTATTAGATGTTGTTCTACCAAAAGGTGCTGTGTACATCTCTTCTGATTATAGAAATCCTGATCCTTACCAAGAAATTGTGATGGGTTATAAGAAAGAATTTGATTTAATCGGTTTAGGTTTCAAGAGAGTTTTACAATATTCCTCTGTTGATTTTTCTGGTAGTGATAATGCACCTCTTATTATTCGATTTAATTACTCGAGATTCAATTTATGGCTTACTTACTTCCTCCAAGTTATTGGTGTAGGTCTTATTTTCGTCGTTTACTTAGGGATAAGATGGTCCACAAAAGCTGTAAAAGATGTTGCTGGAATTGAGATTGAAAAAGAATTTATCCCAATTGAAGAAATTGAAGAGTTTGTTAAGCAATATGAGGAAATATTATCGATCAGAGAAAGACTTAGAGAGACAAGAGCAAAGATTTCAGCTAAGAAATTAAAAGCCAAAGAAGGAAAGGATTTGAGAGCAAAACTGGAAAAACGTTTGCGAGCTGAAGAAGTATCTTTGAAGGTAACAAAAGAAAATCTTATCAAGAAAGGCGGAAGGTTCAAGGAATCGGTTCAGAAAATCGAAATAGCTGAAAGAAAGCTCTACGAAGAAAGACGAAATCTACGTGCTTTACAGCAAGAATATCGTGTTAAAAAGAGCATGACAAAAGAATCCTATGTAAAACTGTTTAGGGAAAGACAACAAACAATTGAAAAACTAAAGAATGAAATTGATGGAATTCTAGTTGGATTAAGAATGCTTCTAGAACCATAATTTTTTTCAGTTCCTTTTTCCTTTCATTTCTGTGTATATTTTCCAATTTAACAATTAATCTGAAAATGTTTATAAGAACATTAAAGAACTTCTTCTTACAAACCATCTGAGTGAAACAATGCATCTTGAAAGTGTTACTGAGAATGCTGAAATCATAAGTAGAGAAGTTCCTGGTCTCGCTGATGTGGCAGAAGAGTTAGCTCAAGTTTTAAAACAAGGAAGGTTTCTGTTAAATAGATTATTTGATCTCTGCAATAGAGACGAAATAAATATCGATTTAACTCCAGAAGAACAGAATGAAATCTCACTCAAGGTTGCATTAGTCATTGATCCAGATCAAGTTTTTCAGTATGCTCGTATTGTTCAACTTGTATTCCAATTAAACTATTTTTCAAAATGCTACGAAAAAGCTTTAGGTTTTGGAAAACTTCCAAATAATGTTTCAATTGAAGCAAAGAAAGTTTTAAACAAAATTGAAAATTTTCGTAAGCTAATTGAGAAAGAATATGTGGCAAGTATTTAATGTCTCTAAGAAATAATTTTGAATGAGTAATTAGAAATAAAAGTATGTCATCTCTCAATAACTGGTAAAGGTAGTTGAAATGCTTAACGAAAACGAAATGGAAAAGTATAATCGACAAATAATCATTCCTAATCTTGGTTTAGAAGGGCAAATGAAGTTAAAAAATGGTAAAGTATTAGTAATCGGCTTGGGAGGTTTGGGATCAGGAGCTCTATTTTATTTAGTAAGCGCAGGAGTAGGTCATATAGGCATCTTAGATAAAGACAAAGTAGAATTATCAAATTTAAATAGACAGATTTTATACTCTGAATACGATGTGTCCAAGCCTAAAACTTCTTCTGCTTACGATAAGCTATCAAAATTAAATTCTGATATACGAATTCAGGAGTATGCGATTAGCTTAACTTCTGATAACATTGAAGATATCATAGGTGGGTATGACTTTGTTATTGAAGCTAGTGACAATTTTGAAACAAAATTTCTTGTTAATGATATTTGCGTGAAGTTAATGGTACCTTTCGTGATTGGAGGTGTCTTTCAATATGAAGGACAATTAATGACGGTTATTCCAGGAGAAACACCTTGTTATAGATGTGTCTTCAAGGAAATCCCAGAACCTGGAACTTATCCTACAACAAGTGAAGAAGGTGTTATGGGGACAACTGCAGGTCTATTTGGTATAATAGAAGCTAATGAAGCAGTAAAATTCCTTGTTTATGGTGATAAAGAAAAACTTCTAACAAACAGAATATTGTATGCGGATATTCAGTATAACTCCTTTGAAACCTTTGAAATAGAGAAGAATGAAACTTGTGATGCATGTTCAAAGTAAATACAAATTAATTACAAATTAATTATTCACTAATTCTAAATTGGCTGAAAAACATTGTTTAAAAACCAATGATTCTGTCGATAATTGAGTTTAATGGATGCAGGTACTGCTCAGATTGACGAAATACAAGATGATACATATCATTCAACACCTCTAAAACGGATTATGGGTCATCATTTATTAGATTCTTCAAGTTTTCTGAATATTTCCAAATTCTACTATATTTGTGTCCCAATCATTGTTTTAATACTGCTTATGTCATTAAGATTAGGTGTTTTTGCAGTATTGCTAAGTAAAAGTGATTTTGTACCTTTTGTGGAAGAGCAAGTAAACTCATTCAAGGAGAGTTATTACTTGGGGATTTCACTAACTGCAGTTCCCCAAATTTTAGTGTGGTCTGTTTTAATTTATGGTCTAATGATATTGATGGGTGGAAAAGGTAAATTTCTCCGATCTGTTTCAATATTTAGTATTGCTCAGATTCCTATTGTTTTAGGATTGATAATTCTGATATTTATTGGGATTGCTCAACCAGAAGCAACAATTTCTACTTCAATACTAGTAGAAGAAATATTCACATCTTTTAATACTACATTTTCTGGATACAATTTAGCAAATAATATTCTTTACCCAATAACATCTTTTTATTCAAGCATAATAGCAGGAGTAGGGTTGAGTACTGAGCATAAAGTACCAGTACTTATAGGTGTTATAGCCAGCATTATGGCTTTTGTTGCTTCAATGATCTTTTACTATTTAATTTAGTTAGATTCAATTGAGACAATACTTAAAGCATGGACAATAAGTACATATTGTGATGAAGAAGAAAATTGAAATCGCTATAGTAGGATGCGGAGCTGTCGCAGAATATTATCACTTACCTGTTTTGCAGCGAATGCCAGAATTCAAAATTAAATACTTGATTGATCCTCAAAAAGATAGAGCTAAGCATCTTAAGAATTTGTTCAGATTAGATGCAATTACTGAATCAACTCTCAATTCAGCACTGGAAGATGAAAGAGTAGAAGCAGTGTTAATATTATCTCCTCCTACTTTTCACAAAGATCTTATCATTCAGTCTGCACTTAAGAAAAAACATATTTTCTGTGAAAAACCCTTAGCAATGAATGTCGATGAGACTGTCGAAATAATTGAAAACTGCAAAGAGAATAATGTTCAATTACTTGTAGGATATCAAATGAGATTTGATGGAAAGTACTCAAAAATATATGAAATGATAAAGAAAAAAATGTTTGGTCGAATGATCGGAGGACATGGATTACATTTTGCTAATGCCTTCAAATGGCCGAGTATAACAAAATTCCAACAAGATAAGAAAAGAGGAGGTGGAGCTTTGTTTGAGATGATGCATTTTGTTGATCTTTCTTCTTGGTTTTTTGGAAAAGCTATATCTTTACAATCCTATGTATTGACTAAAGATAGAAAATTAGCTGTTGATGATATTGCATATTTATCAATAGAATTTGAAAATGATGTACAAGTATCCTTACATATCGGATGGAACAAATTAACTGTTAATTCTTTCACAGTTTTTGGAACAGAAGGATATGCTAGAGCTATTTCAGATAATAAGAAGATTCAATACCATGCAAAAGATTTTCTTGCGCAACCCCCAATATTGATAAAACCAAATCGTTCAATTTCCCCATTTCAAGATGAACTACTTCACTTTTATGAAATTGTGCAAGGAAAAACAAACCCTATCACTAAAGAGAGAGAAATACTTCAAAATTCAAGAATAATAGAAAACGCATACTTACAAAACAACACATCTAAAGTAGTTTCTTTGGAGGATTGAAATGTTTCCTGTTACAATTGTCTCAAATAATGTAAAGTCTACTGACATTGACAAGGTGGTTTTTGAATCTTTAGATTCATTGAAGTTCACAGTATGCGACAATGATTTAGTAGTCATAAAACCAAATCTCGGTGATTTTCGTCCTCCTGAGCAAGGCGGTACAACTAATCCTTTGATTGTTGAAGCTCTAATAAAATCTATAAGAAGAAACTCCACATGTCCAATTGCTATAGTAGAAAGTGATCATTCTTTAGCTACAGCAGATGAAGAATTCGAAAGAATGGGTTATGCTACTATTAAAGATAAATATGACAATATTGAATTGGTAAACCTATCAGCTGATTCTAAACATCGAATACATGTAGATGGTTTATATTTTAATGAACTTACAGTTTCAGACACTTTACTAAGGATGACCAAATATATTAATGTGGCAAAACTCAAAACTCACACTCAACATAGAATTACATGTGTTTTGAAAAATCAATTTGGACTAATAGCTAGACGTTCAAAGAAAAGATATCATCCATTTCTGAATGAAGTTATCCTAGATTTGATTGAGCTTTTTCCACCTACTCTATCAATAATTGATGGAACAACTTCGATGGAGGGATCAGGACCTTCAGATGGTGAACGAATGGAAACAGAATTATTAATAATAGGTGATGATCCTTTTGCAACTGATTGTGTTGCTGCAAAAACTATGGGGATAAAACCTTTGTCAGTTCCTGTTATTAAAGCTGCAAAGAGAGAAGGATTTAGCCAACTTAAATATGAAGTTAAAGGTGAAATTCATAATTATAGGTTTGCACAAACACCTTGGTATTCTTTCATCATTAGAAGATGGGGATTTAGAATACTTAGAAAATCATACAAGCAATCTAAAAAGAAGCAAGGTAGAGCTAATTTTTTGTCAGATGTAGCAGCAGGTTTCCTTGTACTTAAACAAGGACAATACCTTACTCTTCAATCGGGTCTTATCGATAGAACAATCTTCTGGAGGGTAGTGAAAGGGATGATGAAAAGACCTTTTGTTAAAATTAAATTAAGAGTTAAAGGGATTTAGAAGAATAAACTGATGTAAACTTTTTTATTTCTATTCTCCTTCAGAAAATTATGAGTGAAAAAAAGAAGTTCTTTGTTCATCCTTCTGCATTTATAGAAGAAAATGTTGCAATAGGTAAAAATACTAAAATTTGGCGTCTGGTACAGGTCAGAACTGGTGCAAAGATTGGACAAAATTGCATCCTAGGGAAATCTGTATTCATTGATTATGAAGTCTCAATTGGAGATAATGTCAAGATTCAAAACCTTGTTTCAGTTTATCATGGAGTTACAATTGAGGATGATGTCTTTATAGGTCCTCATGTTTGTTTTACTAATGATTTTCTTCCAAGAGCAACAAACCCAGATTGGACATTAGTCAAAACTTTGGTGAAAAAAGGAGTTTCAGTTGGAGCTAACTCTACAATAATTTGTGGGAATACATTAGGTGAATATGCAATGATAGGTGCAGGGAGTGTTGTAACAAGAGATGTAAAACCATTCACTCTAGTGTTTGGTAATCCAGCAAAACTGCAAGGATATGTCTGTTATTGTGGTCAGGTTTTGATGAAAGCAAAAGAACCCTTAGAAGAAGGTACAACATTAAGATGTGATGAATGTAATGAAGAAATTAATCTATAAAACATTCTATAAAAATAAGAAAATCCTCTAACTTTTTAGTAGATCAACAAAGACTGTGACAAACCTTAAATAACATCTTGATTCGAGGTACATCACTCAATCCTATGTACGCATCTGTGTTACAAAAATATAAATGTAACATTACATATAATTTTAATTGATTCGAATAGGATTAAGTCTCTTGGGGTGAACAAATGAATCTCATATCTATAAGGTTGCCGAGTGAGTTTGTAGAAATTCTGGATGAAATGGTTCTGCAGGGAAAATATGCTTCAAGGTCTGAAGCAATAAGATTAGCTTTACGTGATTTTTACAAGGAGCATTATGCAACAAAACAGTCAACAGATTTCCGCTTTCCTAATGTGGAATTTGCATATAGCAATGTAATTTTTGAAGATGACTAAGTTATCCAGTCTCTTCTAATTTTTCTTGTTTGTTGAATAAACGTTATGTTTAACAGATAGAGAAAAAAGAATATTATAAACAACATTGAAAAACATAATTTATTTCTCAACGAGAAACTAATATATCAAAAAAATATAGCAACAAATACAAAACAAAGCTGGATATTTAGGAGAATAACTATATGGATGAATCTCAAGATTTTGAAAGTTCTGCAAAGGTAGAAGTTGATAGCAAACAAGATTCACTTTCCATAATAATGAAAGCAAAAACTAAATTATCCAAATTTATTTCCGGATTCAAAGATCATCTAAAAACCTTGGGAGATAAAATGAATCCAATCTTCTCTCCTTTCAAGACAAGAATATTCCGTTATACTTTTTCCTTGATACTTCTAGCTTTTGTTGTTTATTTCTACATCATGTTTGAAGGTCATAGAAGCGAAGAGATGGTGAGGATATTGTTTTTTGATTACCCTACTAGGCTATTAGTTCCAATAGGAATAGTTTTTGCATTTATTGCATCATTATTACTTACTTGGAATGATCAGTTTTTTGGAAAATATCGATCTCCTGCATTATATATGATTTTTCTGACAGCGATTTTCTACACACTGATTTATTCTGGGGTTGATGAATATCTATTTCGTCTTTCGATTGCGGAATGGCTTACAAAAATTACAGGTGTTGTAACTACTGCATTATTACGTGTTTTTGGTTTGAATATCGTAGATTCAGTTTGGAATGTCAACACTGGAATGACTCTTCTTACGTTTAATGGACCAGATGGGCTGAAAAGCATAGCAATTGATGCGCGCTGCAGTGGTATTCATTCTCTTACAATCTTTTTTGCAATATTCCTTTTAATGTTATTCGAAGCACGTAAGAGACTTAAATTTGATTTTAAAACCGCTGTTGTAACTCTAGTAGGAATACTTGGTACCTATTTGATAAACATTCTTAGAGTTATTGTAATAATCTTCATCTTTTATTTTCGAGATTGGTCTGTTGCTGGTCCAGTTCACGACTACTTAGGTTATGTATTCTTAATTATGTGGGTCCCCATATTCTGGTTATTTGTACTTCCAAAAAGCGAAAAAAAGACTAATTGAAATAAATAGCAAATCCAGATACACTCAACATTTTTACCTGTTAATTGGTGCTAGGGAAGATTTTCTTCATAAACAGTTTGCACCAATTTAGCCGCTCTTTTCCAAGAATATCGACTAGAAACTTCTATAGATTTCTTCTTGAAATTTTCTGAGAGTTTAGGATTTTCATAAAACTCAATTATTTTCTCCACAAAATCGCTGATATTTCTCGAGGTTATTGCAATTACTCCATCATGATCAAATGTAACAGCACCTGGAGTAGCTAATACTGGTGTTTGACAAGCTAATGCCTCCAATAGTGTTAGATTCATACCTTCATGACTAGATGGAAGTAAGAAGAGATCTAGGGAGCTAAAGAATGAATTCTTTTTTTCGTTGTCGTAAATGTATCCATAATCTACTATGTTGTTCTTCAGATTATATTTCGAGATTAAATTAATGATTTCTTTTCTTGATCCTAAATCATCTCCAGCAATAAGCAATTTTACTTTAGGGATTTTTTCTTTAACTTTTTCTAAAATAGGAAAAAGAATCTTTCCTCCTTTGCTTGCAGTCATTCTTCCCAGAAACCCTAAAACCAATTCATTTTCTTCTTTTTCATAGATTCTTTTCTCTGAATATTGATGGATTTTTGTATCTACCCCATTTGGGATCACAGAAATTTTGTTTTCATCTATCGAATAATTAGATTCTAATTCACTTCTGATTGTATCGCTAACAGCTATTATATGTTTGGCTCTGTGTAATAACTTTGCTTCAATTCTCCTTAAGACTGGATAAAGAAGTAAAGCTCTTTTCTCAACCCAACTTAAGGAACTAAAAGATTCTTCTTTAGCTCCTCGTTTTTCTCTACTAAATGTTGTATGTACTGTTTCGATTATTGGATAATGGTTTTTTATCCCATATGAAGAAAGCAAATTCATATTACCATGAACAAAAGTTGGATTGATTTTTTTTACTTCATATAAGGATTTTTTCCAAAAATCACGAGAATAAAAGAACTTTGATGAGGATGTTTTTATCAATTTTAAAGAGAATCTTTCCTCTCCTCCAGATTCTTCTGTTTCCTTTTGGCTTGCTGCCACAATGTATGGTTCCCAATCTCCATCATTTCTAATTTCAGCAGCGATATTCGAACAATAAACCCAAGTAGCTCCTTTTCTGAATTCTTGCGTAAGAAGACATACAGATTTCTTATTCATATAACCAACTCATTTTTGTATTTGAGAAAATTTCAATTGAGGATACTCATCAACAACATTATAGTAATTACTTTGAAATGTGGGTTTCAGATCGTATCTATAAACCATTTTACATATATCTTCTAATAACTTTTCTAGTTTAAAAGGTTCAAAAATAGCATGGACATAAAAACAGACATAATTGGTTTTTTCATTTTTTAAACTTTCAAATCGCTTTCTGAATACTTCTAATATTTGTTTTGGAGTTTTTCTTTGATGTAGAAACTCTTCTATTGTGGGTTCTGTTATTGGTAATTGAATAATATTGTAAGGTTGTAGATTGAAGGGATGAGAATATTGAAAATCTGAAGAAAATTTAAACTCTTTATTTGATAAAAGTTGAAAATAATAATCATTTACTTGAAAATTGGGTGCAGCATTTGCTATAGGTTTAGTACTGAAAATTGATTCATATTCTTCTATAAATGCATCTACATATTCATGCGTTTTTTCCTCAGAGAAACTTGCAAAATGCGAAGACCATTTAACATGATTAAATCCATGAGGTTGAATTTCTATGTTTTCTGATTGATTATATTGTTGTAGTAGATATTTTTCTTTATCACCAATCTTAGCAGGAGGAAGGAGTATCCCTCGAAAAATACTCCTTATTGAACTTCTTTTCCAAGGAGGTATTGTGATTTTAATTTTCTCCCTATCTCTAATTATTCTGAAGATATTTCTTCCTGTTACATATTTACCTAAACTAAGATACATAGTTATAGGACAACCAGTTTTTTCAGCAAATTTGATGCATTTGGGGATTCCCTTTTTTAATCCTTCAAAGGTGTCTACATCAACTCTTAAACAGAAATGTGTTTCAGTATTCATTTTATCTCAATGAAGTTGTTGTGAGTTATTTTCTTGTGTCCTATAATATAATTGTTCTATTTCTTTAGCTTTCTTCTCCCAAGTAAAATTCTTTGTGCTCTCCTCGAAACCCAAACGAGCTAAATCTTCTGCTTTTTCTTCATCATTGAGTAGTTTAGTGATACCTTTAGCTAAATCTTCCCAGTTCATAGGTGATACCAATTCACAGTTTTTTCCATAATCTGATATTTCTCTTATTCCAGGGATGTTGGATGCAACAATCGGTTTTTTCATGGACATGGCTTCTAAGACACTAATACTTGATGCTTCTACTATACTGGGAACTACTACAATATCTGCAGCAGCTAAAAACGAAGGAATGCGATCATTTGGAACCATTCCAATAAAATGAGTCTGCCTGTGAATACCTAGTAACTTCGATTCTGTTTCCAAACGTTGCTTTTCTGGGCCATCACCTATGATGAATAATTCAGCAGAAGGAAATTTCTTTAATATTTCTTTGAAACTTCTAACTAAAAAAATAACTCCATTTTTTGCAACTAATCTCCTTGTAGCTATAATTTTAGGTCCTTTTTTCTGATCAAACATTGGGTCTGGTTTGATGTCTGGACTGAATTTTTTTATGTCAACTCCATTTAGAACTGTAACAATTTTATTCTGAGTTTCTAATTTACACCATTTTTTCACAGTATCAGCAAAGTCATAATCTGTATGAATTTGAAAATCACTTTTTTTTGCGAGATATGGCGCAATACTCCTTTCCATTCTTCTATAAAAAAAGGAAGAAGCTCTATTCTTTGTAATTTGCTTCCAATGCTTGTAATATGACCCATGAATGGTGTTTATGAATTTTGCACTTTGTTTTTTTGCTAGTATGTAGGCTGCTATACCTGCTGAATAAACATGACCATGAAATATATCAAAGCTTTCGTTTTCAATAATTTTCTTCTGTCTCGATAATAATGCTTTCATTAAGAAGAATGCTTGTCTGGAGAAATTAAGTTTCTGAGGGTTGTAGGAACTCTTGATTAACGAACAGAGTTCAAGTCTCCTAATTTCAACACCATCTATATTGTATTTCTCTTTACATTCAGGAATTGCTCCAGTTATGAAAGTAACTTCATGTCCTTGTTTGACAAGCTCTTTTGATAGATTAATTGCGTGAAGTTCTACTCCTCCACCTATACTACCATTATCATCAGGTCCAAGTTCGAATAACATTGCGATGTTTAATGGCATTATCTATCACTTACTTTTCTTATTGTAGAAAATTCCTTTGAAAATTCCTTTACTCCAGGATATATGACCTTCTATGAACATAATAGGTAGTAGGATTAGAAACTTCCATTGTCTGAACCGAATCGTTTGAATAACAGATGCTAAGAGTATTGTAAATAGATATAAGCCAAAGTAACCTGCTAGTCCTAATCCTATCCAAACATTTGCAAATAGTGCAAGACCAATGAAAATTCCTGTTATGAAATAAAGGGGTGGAAGCATATGCCACAATTCTATTCCTGTTTTATGAATTCGAAAGAATTGAATTTTCCCAATTGCATATTTTTCTGATTTTTTTCTAAAAGATCTGTGCGTTTGCGGTCTTTGATGATATACTATAGCTTCAGGAGTAAAATAGAGATAGTATCCTTTTTGAATCAATTTGAAATTTATATCTGTATCTTCAGCTGTCAGCAGACTTTCGTTAAATGGAAGGACTTCATCTAATATTTCTCTTTTGTAAGCTACATTGCATCCTGCTGCACTCTGAACATATCGCTCTTCTTTTTTGAAAATACTCTTCAACTGTTCTGACCAGCTTCCACCCAAAAATGTGTTATATACTCCACTAACAGCTTTTCCAAATAAACTTTCATTTGGATACTCTATATTTGGCCCAGTTACACACGCTATTTCCACAGGATGCTGATTACTAAAACCTTCAACTAGTTTTGCGAGCCAATCTTCCTTAGTAATAACATCAGAATCAGTAAAAGCAATAATGTTACCTTTAGCTATTCCCAATGCGACATTACAGGCAGCAGCTCTTGTTCCTCCCTCTTCTAAAACAACAATACAATTGAAATTCTTTGCTATTTCTATAGTTTCGTCAGTAGAATGACCATCTGCAATTATGATTTCATCTGGTTGTAATGTTTGTTTTTTGATAGATTCTAAACATGCTTTCAAAGTTGAAGCACTGTTAAAAGTTGGGATAATCAGAGAAATAGAACTCATCATGATTAATCCTCTTTTATCATCTTTAAACGTTCTTCCATAAGAAAATGCTTTTTCTTATATCCATTGGAAAGAACCATAGCTTTTTGGTATTCAAAGATTTCTTCCATGCTCTTCGAAAGGATGTTTTCCACATGAGATTTACTTTCTATTCTTAGTTTTTCTATACCTTTTGCATCAGTTAATGGACAGTACCAAACTAACCATTTTGCTACAAAAGTGGTTTCGTTTTCTTCTTTGATTTGTATAAACAAAGGAAAAAGACGACAATCAAAAGGTCGATTTTCGTATATCACACATAAATTCTTTTCAGAAAGGAAGATACAATCATTGGAGTTTTCCTTTTTTGAAATTACATAAGCCTTATCAGAATTTATTCCAATTTTGATGAACCAATTCTTCAAATCAGTAAAATTATTTATTCTTTCAATATCTCTTGATGTTAATGCAGGACGAGTGCTTTTACAACACTTACTTCCACAATGAATAGAACAGATTTCAGTTCCACTCACCTTTTTATCCATGATAACAGCCTTCTTTATTTCCTATAATTAAATTCTGCTTCAATCATTTGATCCAATTTATCTTCTGCTTTGAGTAATTTTAATGTCCCATTTTCTGTCAATTCATAAATCGCTGGACGTGGATAACCAAATTGTTCACTCATGGAGATAGTGTAAGCTCCACAGTTTAGAACAGCTAGAAAGTCCTTCTCTTCTATAATAAAGTCAACTGCTTCATTCGTTAACACATCTACAGGAAGGCACAGTGGTCCTCCAATATTCGTATATTGATCTTTACCCTTGTTATTTGCTGGTAAGATTTTATAATGAGTATACCGCATTGGTATCAACGAATTTGCACCAATATCAGTAAAAGCCCATTTTCTCCCCCAAGATTTCTTTGTACGTATAACTTTCGTTAGTGCTATAAAACTATCTTCTATCAAATATCTTCCCGGTTCGAAAATAATTAGTTTGTTCTCAATTTCTTTAATATGATTTGATATTTGTTCACCAAATCTATCAAAACTAAATCCATTCGCTTCTAGTGTAGAATTACTTGCCAATCCTCCCCCAAGATTTATTTCTTTGATGTTTACTTGAAGTTTATCTTCTAGTTCAGTAATATAATTACTCAGAAAAACTAACAATTCTTCAAAAAAGTCATGAGTAGTTAGATTTGTACCAACATGAACATGAATTCCAATTGGATTGAGATTAGGACTTTTTTTAGAATATTCAAAAAGCTTAACTCCTCTAGAGTAATCAATTCCAAGTTTACTGTTTTTTCTGATCAATAATTTCTTTTCTGTATCTTCAGTTAATTTTGGGTGTATCCTTATAGTTATAGGTTGAATGATTCCTTTATCCTTTGCAATTTTTTCTATGTTAATCAATTCACTCAAAGAATCTACATTGATTTTTGTGATTCCAAATGCAATAGCATATTCCAATTCTTTTTCTGATTTAGCTGGTCCATTAAATATTATTTTATTTGCTTGGAATTTTGCTTTTTCTGCTAGTTTTAATTCAAAGAGGGACATTACTTCCAATCCCATCCCAACATGATTAGCAGCATCTAATATTCTCCCTAGATAATTAGCTTTCACAGCATACGAAATGAGAATATTTGGAATATGTTTGCTAATTTCTGCATTCATTTTTTCATAGTTCTGTTGAAAGCGATTAAGTAGAAAGAGAAAGAATGGAGTTTCTTCTTTGCATGAGAGCTCATCGATTGAAAAACCATTAACATGAAGTTTATTGCTTTTGTAACTAAGATAAGAGTAAAACTGTAAGAAATCGAATTTTTCCATTTTATAACACTCTTAAATAACTCTTTTTACCGAAATTGAAAAGTTTTGTCTTCATATTGAAAAAGTATTAATTTGAATAATTTCCTAAGGAATTGATGAATAATCAAACATTCACGAAAACATTAGATGACATACAAAATAGGGTGGAGCTAAAGGAAGGAGTTAGTGGTCTTCTTCGTGTGTTAGCGACAGTATCGCGTTTTCAGGATAAATCAATTAAAAAGATTTCACAAGAGAGTGAAATACCAGTTCCTATTTGTGTAGCGATTCGAAATGAATTCGAAAAAGTGAATTGGGTTCATAAGACATCAAAAGGTGCAAAATTAACTTCAGAAGGAAATGAAGCACTTGATACGTTGGGAGGTTTAAATGAAGATTTTCAATGTGAAAATTGTTTTGGTATGGGTGTTGTTTTTCCTTTCAAAAGATTTGAAGATTCATTAGCAATAATTACTAAGTATTGTGAAATGAGAGGAGTACCCAACACTCAAATCGATCAATCATATGCAACAACTGAAACAAATCTTGCCCGTGTGCTTTTCCTTAGCCACAAATTCGATTTATTTAGAAAAAATTATGCTTTTATCGGAGATAGTGATCTAACTAGCATCGCGCTTGCATTATTTGCACATGAATCATCAAGAATTGTTGTATTTGATATTGATACACGAATTGGGGAAATAATCAATTTAGTTAACGAAGAATGTAATTTAAAAATCCAATTTGTTGAGCATGATTTAAGGAATCCAATACCAATTGAATATCATGATAACTTTGAGTGCATACTAACTGATCCACCTTATACAAGAAATGGTTGTAATTTATTTATTAGTCGTGGAATCGAATTGCTTTCTAAACAGAGTAATGGTGTTATTTATCTTTCTTTTACAAATAAACCACCAAAGGAAATGAAAGGAATTGAGTCTGATTTACTCAAAATGGGATGCTTGATAACTGATATTAATAGAAGATTTAACAAATATGTTGGTGCACAAAAACTTGGTGGAGTATCAACTCTCTATCGTCTAGAAGCGATTCCTCCCTTTCATCCAACTATTGAGGGTCTGTATGAAAATTATATTTATACAGGTGATATAGTAAAAAAAATTCGCAATTATCTATGCATTCACTGTTCCAAGGAAATTGAAGTAGGAAAGGGGAAAACTTTTGTTACTATAGAACAACTGAAAAAAAATAGTTGCCCATTCTGCCATCATAATAAATTCCGAAAAATGTCGGAAAGAAGCATAGAATAATTTAAAACATTAACTAAACTAATAATGTATAATGAAGGTTCTTGAGAATATTTACCTCATACCTAGTTCTGTTAATACTTATTTAATTGAACGAGAGGCATACTGTGTACTAATCGATACAGGTATGTCAAAAAGTGCTAAAAAAATAATTAAGACCATCAAAACCTACTGCCCCGATAAACCATTGAAAGGCATTATGATAACCCATGCTCATCAAGATCATATTGCAGGATTAGAAACACTAGGACAACTTTACGGAGCTGAAGTAGTATCTCATAAAGAAGAAAGAGATTACATAATGAATATTCGAAAATTACCAGCAATAGAAGGATTAGTTGGAATCATGTTAAGAATGTTTCAATTTCTTTCCCCATCTTCTGGTTATACTGTGGATCAAATTGTAACTGATCGTGAAGTTGCTTTTGAATTGAAAGTTTATCATCTTCCGGGACACACTCCTGGTACAATTGCCTTTGAAGATATTCAAACACGTGCTCTTTTTTGTGGTGATATAATAAACACAAATCAAAAAGGTAGTAAAATACTACCACCGAGTAAAACATTTGCTCTGGACTATGAACAGGCATTGAAAGCATCTAAACAGATGTTTCAATTATCAAAACCAAGCGTGATATTACCAGGTCATGGCAAACCTATTCTGAATCCAAGCGAAGCAATAAAAACTTATTTAGAAGAATATAGTTAGGGGTAGATGTGTTGAGAAAATCCTTATTCATACCAGCTGTAATATTAGGTAAAATAGCATTGATTTTTTTGATTCTTTATTTCAATGTTGGTATGTTTGGATTTGATTCCTATATTCATCTACAATATGTTGATTCAATAATAGAAAATGGTGAAATTGTAGAAATAGATATTGCTGCATCGTATTATGACTTTGTGGGGTTACATGTACTCTCCTCTGCAATCACATTATTAACTGGTTTAAAGACTGAAATAATTTATGAATTTGTGAGTATTGTAATTCCAATATTATTATTTGATCTTTCAGTTATTGCTTTTATACGGCATGTGGAAAAGAAAAGAAGAGGATATATTACTAATGATTTTAACCTACAATATCTAGCAGTTGTTTTATTGTATCCAGCAATCATTGGGATACAAATGTTTATTGGAAGACCAAATTCTCTTGGAATCGGTTTGTTCAGCTTATGTTTGTACCTATATTTGTGCAAACCAGAGAGATTTAGAGCGCAAATATTAGCAGGTTTTCTTGCCATTGCAACAATGAAAGTTCACCATTTATCTGCTATATTTCTATTACCTGTGATTTTCTTTACAAGTATATTTTTTGCAATAAACTACAAAGCAATATTATCTTTAGTTTATACGGTTCCTGCTGTATTAATTGTTAGAACAATACTTAACTCGCGAGAGTTTAACATAGTAAACTTATATTTCAGTAGGAATGAAGTTTATGCAACATTGTACAACGTTTTCATCAAAAACACCTTCTCTCTTCTAGTATTGTGGCTTATAATAACAATGATTGGATATCTAATCCGAAGAAGGTATGGTAAAAGAATATCAGCTTTTTTTTCTACTCACAAAGTAGCTAAACTATCTATCCTATCTTTAGTAGGTATAATTCTAATAGCTGAAGTAATTGGATTATTTATTTATACAGCAAATTTACAGTCTTGGTATATATCAGTAGAACTAGTTATTATTTTTATTTTGAGTGGTGTTGCTTTATTATTCCCAGATAGTGTGAAATATGCGTTATTCGCTCTAGGTTTCAGTTTTTATGGCTTTACAGTAGTTTTTTCTCTAGCGTTTAGTTCCGCTGAGCACGAACTTTCTTGGGTTGCACCAAGAACATTTGTATTCACAATCATTTTTGTGAGTCTTTTGGGATACTTAGCAATATCAGGATTATTTGGATGGTTAAGTAAAAAGTGGAAAACACTGATTATTGCCACACTTCTCTTTAATTCTTATCTTAGTTTTGCTTATATGGGAGAACAGTATCTTCCTGGTTATAATCTGACAAACGATTACCAAAATTTGACATTTGCTAATAATATAGAAGGTTATGTTAATTTGACCCTATATAGTAGTAGGATAAGTATCCCATTCTCTATTTCTAAATTCATTGATGGAATTAATATCTATGGGCTGCCTTTGTTAATAGATTCAAACTCATCTCTAGCAGAGAATGCTAATAGACTTAGGTGGACATCTTTGTACTACATAGTTATTGGGAATGTTATGGATCAATGGTTAGGCACTCCAATTTATCTTTCACAATCGGAAATTACTTATTATCTTGGATTGCTTATTGGAACCAGACCCACATTTCATGTTGTAATGAGTAACAGCAAGAACTTTCTGCTTTACCATTTCTAGGTGTTTAAAATGGAACCACTGAAAATTGTACAAGTAACTCCTTTCTTTGAATCCAAAAGCTACGGTGGAACAGAAAGATATGTTAGCTATTTATCAAGAGAATTAGCTAATCGTGGTCATTATATAGATGTTTTCACTACAAAAAAATCAACGAAAATTCCTTATCAAAGCTATTACAAAAACATGACAGTTCATCGCTTTTTTAGCCCATGGGATGTTTTTGGGATAAACCCAGCATGTATAATGTTACATAAATTGATGAAAGTTCATGATGTGGATGTTTTTCATGTTCATTCTTATATTTATTTTACAACAATTCAAGCAGCGATAACTAAGTTATTCAGAAGCATTCCTTTTCTTCTTCATATTCACGGTGGAGTAGGACGACCTCCTTATAAAACAGGTTTCTTGAAAGAGTTTGCAAAACTTTTCTATGACTTAACTTTAGGAAGATTTGTTCTTTCTCAAGCTGATATGGTAGCATCTGTGAGTAAATTTGATATAGAATTATTAAAACCTATAATGCGATCTGGAACTGAACGTTTAATGATTGTAAATAATGCAATTGATATTAAATTATTTCCAGAAATTAGTCCAAGTTTTAATGAACAATTCATTGTTACTTATGTTGGAGACCTTGAACCTTGGAAAGGAATAGTATATTATTCTCAAGTGATTCAAAAATTATTGAAAACGAAAAAAAATATCACATTTTGGTTTATTGGCAATGGTTCACTTCTTCCAATGTTAGAAAGAAAATTCAGGAATGAGAAAAGAGTTAAACTTTATGGTTCTATTGACCACTTAAAAATTCCAGAAGTCTTAGCAAAATCTAATATCTTAGTTCTTCCTAGTTATTGGGAAGGATCTCCTACAACTATAATAGAAGCTATGGCGATGGGTGTTCCAGTCATTGCTTCAAATATTGGTGATATTTCAAGACTTCTAAACAAAGGAAAGACAGGGACTCTATTTGATGTTGGAAAAAGCGAATCATTGGAAAAAGCTATACTTACTGTTATGAAAGATTATGAGTATAAAGTTTCCATTGCTCTAAAAGCAAGGAAGAAAATAAGGTCAGAATTTTCTTTCCAAAGCGTAACTGACCAAATTGAACAGATTTACTACGATTTAGCAAATAGATAAAATTAAGTCGTTTTCACTACTAGCTTATTTTTTCCAGTAGATTTTTAAACATTAAGGTTTTGTGTTATTTAGGTGGTTAAGTGGTTAAGTCGAGGGATAATGAAATGCTTCACCGAGAAGGATCTTGAAATCTTTTTTAGAAGATCTATTAGTGACGAGTATCAAAAATCATTTACCATAAATCTTTCTCCCCAAAAAACACATAAGGCTTATTTTTTTTTGCTATATGGATGTAAGAATATAGATTTAAACAGCTACAAAAAAGGAGTGAACAATCATGACTGAAGAGAAATGGGTAGTAACTGCTGCATGGCCTTATGTAAACACAATTCCTCACTTAGGTACAATGTTACAATTATTGAGTGGGGATGTGATTACTCGATATCACAAATTAAGAAAGCATGATGTTGTTTATGTTAGTGGTTCAGATGCACATGGAACTCCCATCGTGGTTGCAGCTGAAGCAGAAGGTATCAAACCAAAAGAACTAGCGCTTAAATACCATGAAAGTATTTTGAGGTTATTAGAGAAATGGAACATTGAATTTGACAGATATAGCATAACTATCAATGAAACACATATTTCTTTTGTACAAGGTTTTCATAAGAAGATATACAAAAATGGTTATTATAATCTGAAAGAATCTGAACAGTATTATTGTAAACATGATAAACGCTTCCTCCCTGATCGTTTTGTAGAAGGAACATGTCCTGTATGTGGATCAAAAGGAGCAAGAGGAGACTTGTGTACAAATCATGAATGTGGTGCAGTTCTAAAACCAATAGATTTGATTGATCCGTATTGTTCTACATGTCAAAAAACACCAGTACTAAGAAAAACAGAACATTGGTATTTTGATTTACCTAAATTATCAAAAGAACTTCGAAAATTTACAGAAGAAAATCCACACATTCCTTCTTTTGCTAAACAAAAGGTTCTAAGCATGATAAATGAAGGATTGATTGAACGACCAATCTCAAGAGATATGAGTTGGGGAATTTCTATAGCCCCAATTTTTGGTGATGAATATGCTGATAAAGTTCTATATGTGTGGTTTGAAAATGTTTTAGGATATATCAGCACGGTTAAGTTATTAGCAGAAGAACAAAAGAAACCCGAGCGGTTTGAAGAATTTTGGTTAGATAAAAATACTAAAACCGTTTTCTGTATAGGGAAAGACAATATTATTTTTCACGCTCTTCTTTTCCCAGCAATGTTAATAGCAACAAAAGATTCATATCCTTTACCACATGCTGTAGCTACAACTAATTTCCTTATGTTTAAAGAAGGACCATTCTCGAAATCATTAGGTATCGGAATCTGGGGTGATGAGGCAGTAGAAGCACTTCCTGCAGATTACTGGAGATACTTTTTAATTGCTACTAGACCTGAGCAAAAAGACTTCTATTTTGATTGGAAAGAATTTGGCATCACAATTAATGTTGATCTTAATGATGTTACAGGTAATTTTATTCACCGAACTATTACATTCATTTCTCAGCACTTTAATGGAGAAATACCTGAAAGAGGGGAACTCAGCAAAGAAGACAAAGAAATATTAGGTCAAATTGAGAAGAGCATTCAGTCATATAATGAAGCTATGGATAATTTCAAGTTGAAAGATGCAGCATCTATCTCAATAAACTTAGCAAGACTTGGAAATCAGTATTTTTCAACAGCTGAACCATGGCATCTAATCAAGAAAGATAAGAATGGAACTGCTACAGTTCTTAATATATCAGCAAAAATATCTGAAATTCTATCGATATTATTATGGCCTATTATTCCATCAACTTCCGAAAAAATCTGGACTGCTCTTGGTTTTCAGAAAAGTCCTCTAGACAAAGGAATTGATGAAATAAACGTAAATTTATCACACTCAGGACAACGAGTTTCAAAAATCAAACCAGTGTTTACAAAAATCAAGTCAGAAGATGTAAAAAAGAATCTAGACAAAACTAGAGAAAATGCTAAAGAACAATAAGAGGTTGAAAAGATGGACGAAATAAGCTATGATGAATTCAAGAAAGTTGAATTGAAAGTCGCTACAATAGTCAATGCAGAATCAATTGAGAAAAGTAAAAATCTAATAAAGCTGAATATAGACTTAGGAGAAGAACAAAGACAAATACTGGCAGGAATTAAGAAATATTACAATCCAGAAGATTTGATTGGACGACAAATAGTAGTAGTTACAAATCTTAAACCAGCAACTTTAATGGGTGAAAAATCAGATGGTATGCTATTAGCAGCTGATATTGATGGGGAACCAATTCTACTAAATCTTGACAGGAAAGTTCCTCCTGGAACAGATATAAAATGAAAAAAATGGACCTCCTACCAAACTAGTCGTAATTGTATTATCTTCTAAACTTGAGATAAATGGTGCTACACGCGCTTTAAGTAGAATTATTGTATAATTTTTTATAGAAAAGTACATATCAGAAACCTATGCGAAAATAGAGAAGTATATTTTCCTAATATTACATTTCCTTTAAATAAAAAACAAGAAGTGAAATTAGAGGTGTAATAAGAATGAAACTAGTTACCGTTCATCTCCCAGATGAGTTTCTTCATGATTTAGATGAATTAGTAAGATTGAAAAGATATCCAAATAGAAGTGAATGCATAAGAGTCGCTATTCGAGATTTGCTTAAAGATGAAATGTGGAATAAGAACAACGCTTTTTGATCTCCACTTCTATTCTTCTTTCCTTCTTTTTATCACTTTAAATGTTATTTTATATTTTAGTAAAAAAAATAAACTTTTTCGTTCATTCTTAGAAATGTATCTGAAATGTTCTTACGATTTTCTCAGCAATTGATAGGTTGGTTCCTCTTATCTTTGTTCTCCCTTTTCTTATTTCTTCTATTAATTCATCTACTGTTTCTAATTTATTATCAAAAACTGTGTGAGCCATGCCAATATCTCTTATCCTATGGGCATCACTTCCCCCTGTTTCAGAGAGGTTGTTTATTTTTGCCCACATTTTCGCTTTTTCATTGAACCTCCTCAAGGGACATGAACCATTCAGAGTTTCAACAACAACTCTGTCTAACTTCTTGATTTTTCTTCCTATGCCTTTTCTAGTAAAATCGAAGGGATGAGGTATGATAGTTAATCCCCCTAGCTCTATTATTTTCTCTATTGTTTCTTCAACAGAGATTTTTTTCTTGATGGTGTCACTTATTCCTAATCCTATTACATGTCCCCTATTAGTAGAAATTTCAACACCTGGAATAATAAGTAGCTCTTTGTTTTTCCATTTTTCGCGATGGAATTTTGCAGTGTTATGATCCGTTATAGCAACTCCTGAGAGTTTTATTTTTTTTGCCATTTTCAGAATATCTTTTGGTTGACTTTTGCAATCATTAGAATAATGACTATGAACATGTAGATCAAAGCAGTTGTTTGAAATTTGAAAATCTTTATTTGTCATTTGATTCAGAATTCTCCTCTTCTTCATCTGTTTCAAAAATCAATCTTTCAAGCTCATCTAAATCGGTGATACCTACTAAATCTTCTTCTTCTTCTTTTTTAACCCAAATTTTGTCTTTTTTTCCCTTTAATTCTCTTATCTGTTGCTCTAGATATTTGTAGACACTACTTTGTTTTGCACCGTTTATTAATCTTATAATTCCTTCTCGAAGAATTTGTAATTTACTAAATTCTGATATTATACAAACGGTATTTCCATAAACAGATATATGGGATGCAGTAGTTTGTTCTATGATGTGACGAGTTCTCCCATTTTTACCTATAAGTCTTGATTTTACTTCTCTTAATGCGTTTTGTGAATTTCCAACAAAGTCTCTTAGCTGAATTAATTCAAATCCATAACCTGCATTATTGATTTGATATGCTTTCGGAGGGCTGAATCCTCTTCCTATTGCTTTAATCATATCTCTTGCTTTCCACAAACTGATGGGATCTTCTAAATCTTCTTCAGCAGTTATTATCACATCTCCACTTTTACTGTCAATGTTTAGATTGCATTCAGTTAATTGTTCTATCTTCTTCTTTGTGCTACCCTTCGGACCTATCAATACCGCAACTCTTTCAAGTGGGATCCTAACTAAAAATTCACTTGACATCTGATAACACCAATTAAAACTCTATAGCTTTGACTTTAGGGCTAGGTGGGGAATCTGTTATTTGTTCATAAAGCTCTTCATCTGTGAGAGTTTCTACCCTCAAAGATGTAAAGTAGCGATTAATATTATGAATGTCTCTATATAGAAATACTGCGGCATGAGGATGGTCTAAAAGAACAGCTTGTGAGACATCAATAATGATAGGTTGTTTTTTGAAATAAAGAATATTGTATTCACTTAAATCCGCATGTACCATTCTGCCCCTTTCATATAATTTTGTTAAATATTCTAAAATTTCCGAATATACTTTATTGGGTTTTCTTAATTTAACCTCTCTCAATAGTGGAGCTGCATCTTGGTTTTTTCCAATAAATTCCATTACCAAGATATTTTTCAAAACAAATACAGGTTCTGGAACTCTAACATCTGCTTCTTTCATTCTTTTTAGGTTTTTGAATTCTTTTCTAGCCCATGTGTAAATAAAGGAATAAGTTCCTTTTTTGTAGCTTTTAAAACGAGGATCTCCTTCAACGTACATCCAATTTCTTTTGAACTCAGCAGTTGTTGTTCTATAAATTTTCATCGCCAATTCTGTATTATCAGGACCATAACAATGGTATACATTAGCTTCTTTTCCTGTTGAAACACAAAAACCTATTTCATTTATAATCCCCTTATTCATTAGTTTTACAACAAACATACTGGTTTGATAATCAAATACGCTCTCAATCACTTTAAGGGTATCAATATCCTTTTCTCTAATTCTTTCTTTGTCTATGCGTTTATCGATGTCACGAATTTCTTTATCTGACATGACTATCACAATCCTTTTGCTTATGTGTGATTGAGTACGAGTTCTATCAAACGAGGGAAATCAACTAATGGGGGCGATGAATGATAAAGCTCAAGCTTTCTCTAATTAGAAAGCAAGTAGGAAATAAATAAAACTATTGTTGAAGCTCAAAACAGAATTCATAACATTGAAACATAAAAAGTTGATAACAGCTAAAATCTTAATTAACAAAATCATCAGGTATGTGTTTATTATTAATTAACCATCTAACCTCATTCTTTCTGAATCGATGAACTAATTCTCCTTTTTCATCAGGGTTCATGCCGTATAGTGGCATAATTATGACAACATCCCCAATTCTACACCACATTCGTTTTCTATATTTGCCTGGAATACGAATTTGTCTTGTAAACCCATCTAAGCATTTTACTAGCAAAATACTAGCTCCTAATATTTGCAACACAATTCCAAAAACTTCTCCTTCTTTTGGCAGTTGTGCTCTTATGGCGTCTGAATCTGCCGTAATCCAAGCTGCGGCACCAGGACCCTTTTTTTGTTTTTTTCTTGGTTTTGTAGGTCTTTTTCTTTTACTCAAATACTAACCTCAAATTAGGGATATGCTATGTCTTAAAATATCTTTTGCTTCATTGAAAACAAAGAAAGGAAGAAAGAGGTTTGAAACGAAACAAACAAAAAGGATAGAAGTAAAAATGAGTTGAGGTTCGAAAATGGACTATAAAGACTTATATGAAAGAGCAAGAAAACAGCTCCCAGAGAAAGTATTTGAAAAATCTAGATTTGAGATACCAACTATAAGCTCTGTAATTGAAGGAAATAAGACTTTCATTGTCAACATTCGAGACGTTCTAGAAAGGATTAATAGGGATGAAAATCATTTTCTTAAGTTTATGGCCGGTGAGCTAGCAACTTCTGTTACTATGGAAGGAAATAGAGCTGTTTTTGCTGGAAAGCACGCGAAAGTTTCATTACAAACTCTCTTAGAAAGATATGTAAAAGATTATGTGATTTGTGGAGAATGTGGTAAGCCAGATACTAGACTTATCACAGAAACACGTATTATGTGGAAGCGATGTGATGCTTGTGGAGCTTCCATTGCAGTAAAACCATTAAGAAAATAAAAAATTAGTGTGAAAATCTATGCCAACTTTTTTCATGAAAATTATTAAGCAGCCAGGTGAAAGATTAGTAGCTGCATGTGACAAAGAAGTTGTAGATATGGAACTAGATGGCCATGGGGTGAAAATTAAAGTAAATCAAATATTCTATGGAGAAGAACTAGTCAATGAAAAAGAGCTTTTGGATGCCATAAAAAATTGTACTTCTGCGAACATTATTGGTACAAGAATCATAGATGTTTTGATTGAAAATAGAATGATTCACAAAGACGCAATTCTTTGGATGGAACAACCAGGTGGAAAAGGGAAAAAAATAGGTCATGCAATTCTAATAAGATAAACAAGAAAAGGCTTATTTGCTTTAATGGGGAGGAAAATCTGAAGTAGGTGAATATTATTTCGCAAAGGGGAAGATTTTGTGCAGTATGTGGTTCGGCAGGAGGTCCATTTTTAGATAACCTTTGTGAAAAATGTTATAAAAAAGAAAATCCCCTGGAAATGAAGAAAGTTGATTCTTTGAAGGTTGAAATATGTTCAACTTGTGGATCACTTAGAATACTTGGTGCTCATACTGATACTCAGAATAGAGAAGAAGGATTGGAAGAAGTAATAAGAGAAGTAGCTAGAAGAGCTATTTTAGAAAACATTGATCTTGATTCTACTTTTCAATATGATTTTACTGATAACATTGAAGAAAGTAAGATCATGAACTATGGAGTAAAGGAATTTGAAATAAATACTAGAATTGTGACAAAACCTTATGAGGAGTTTAGTGAGTTTGAAGAAGAATTTAGAACAAGATTGAAAATGCTACGATCAATCTGTGATGATTGTTCTAAGTACAAATCAGGATATTTTGAAGCCATTTTGCAGGTTCGTGGAGACAATAGGAAACTCACAGAAAAAGAAGAGGAAGAAATTGAACAGCAGATAGAAAATAAAATGAAGCAATACGAAGATGCAAGATTAGCATATATTTTAGATTTCGAAGTGGATCAAGATGGGATTACTGCACAAGTTAGTACGAAATTTCTTGCTGAAACCTTAGCGCGAGAAATTAAGAATTTCACCTCTGGAAAACTAACAACTGCGTATGAACACAAAACAACTTCAAAGGATGGAGCAGAGGTATACACCAATACATATCTAGTGAAACTTCCAGAATTTGCTAAGGGAGATATAGTAGAGTATGAAAGAATTTTGTGGGTAGTCAAAAATGTTAGTGATGCACTAATCAAAATGGAATCTTTAGAAACACATGAAATCAAGAAAATTGACAGAAAAAGAGTTGAAAGCCAAGCTAGCAGAAGAAATAATGAGATAATAGAGAGGGAATACATGCTTGTTTCAGTTGAGGGACAAACGGTAATAATAATGGCTATGGATAATTACGAGAATATTGATGACAATTTGGAAAGAGTACCTAGAAATAAGGGTGTTGGTGAAAATATCAAAGGATTTCTTATTGAAGAAAAAAACTACTACATAGAGTAGGAAATAAAAAATAATCTCAAACAAAAAGATAAAGAAAACCTTAAAAGAAGAGAAGAAGAGAAAAGAATGACCAGAATGGGGACTTGGCTCAGTCCGGTAGAGTGGTTGGCTCCAGTGAATGCACGTGTAAATGAATAGCATTGGTAGAATGAAAATCTTATGATTACTCATTGGAGCGATGAGCACGTGCAAACGAAGATACCAATTGGTCGGGTGTTCAAAATGTTTGCGAGGAAAAAAAAATACCTTACAACATGAATCTCACCCAGTCCCCACCACTTTTTCTACCTTTGGCAGAAATACTTTGTAATTTCTGATTATGTATTTTTTACAAAACACTAATATTTCTTTAATACTAAGTATCCTTTGAGAAAAATGTTGTTGAGACAAGTTTTTTTAATTGTGTTTGCTGTTCTTCTACTGATTAGTTCCGTTTTTGTTTCTTATTTCATAATTAGAGTAGTTAGAGGACTAAAACAGAAGAATCTTTTATCTATTCGTAAAAGAAAGTACAGAACAATTTATGAGAGAATGGCAGACGATCAACAAGCAACAGAACAATATATGTATATGCGTCGCAAGTTAACAGGTGGATGATTTAGATTTATTTTTCAGCTTTTTTCATTATCCATAAAAATAGTTTCATAACATTTTACAAATGAATATGGCATTTTGCTTTTTTCAGTGTCAAACTGCCAAACATATCTGATGTATTCTTGCAATTCATTCGGTAATAATCTAAAGAGAGGAGCAAGGAGCGAATAACCTACTTTTCTTTGTATAATGTCCTCATGTTCTATGAAATGAACTGCATATTTATACCCTGGATATTTGTCAGCAATAACTTCAGAAACTCCAGATTGTATTTTCTTTTCTTCTTGCATCTAATATAAAATCTCAATAATCCTTTATAAAGTCAAAAAAAATAATTTCTGGTAGTAATTTTGTAAACCTACTCCAATCTTGACCATTCATTCTTCTGAAATGTGCTCTGAAGTCTAATTGTTCGTCAAATGACCATTATTTTGCGAGTATAATTTCATAACTCGACACTAAATTCAGGTAAGATATCTATTTCATCTTCAGTTATTTCTACTACTAAATGTGATATTTCTTTGTACAATTTTAGATATTGTGATCCTCTGTTGGTTGCTCTATATATATAAACCGGACGTTTTTTCGGATTTGGATATTTAACAATTAAACCACGTGATAACATAAACTGGACTAGACCTTTAGCACGATCTACAGGTAAGTTGGCTCTTCTAGCTATTTGTGAGATTCCAGCTTCAACATAAAAATCCAAAACGGATAGTATGTCTGCATAAATATCATATCTTGTTCTATTAATAGCGGGCATTTTTAGCAACCAAATTACTATTTCCTATATAAAATAAAAGGGTTGAGTCTCAGAAAATGTGTGACCCAATATTCTCTCTTTGTGATTTATTCTGCTAATTTATATTTAGCTGTAGGATCAGCGTTCAATTCCTTAGCTTGGACTTTAAGAACACGTGCACGAGCACCAAGTTCTACTTCATCTGCAATAATATTATCAACTCGTGCTTCTTCTTCTACAATCACCTTCTCAGCAATTAGTGTTGCATTGACACGTGAATTGCTTTCAACCGTAATTGTTACACTTTTAGCTTCATCGCAACTCAAAGATCCTGAAATAGTAATTTCTTCTGCTTCAATTTTATCACCATTGAAAGATCCACTTATAGTTAGACTCTCTTTAAGTTGAAGTAATCCATCCGC
>JAGLRO010000029.1 GCA_023136245.1 Candidatus Heimdallarchaeota archaeon | reverse complement strand
GTCAAAGAAGCAGAATACTTAGATGATTTCATGAATATCCTTGCTTTAAGAAAGAAGGGAAAATACTTCTTCTTTCCAAAGGATGAAGCAAAAATCCATGTAGGGGATGGATTGCTTATTAAAGAATATTCTAGCCCAGAAGATGAGTAATTTAGTTTTATCTGAACTTCTCAAGCCATTGAACAAAGTCTTTGAAAGCTTCTTCTCGTTTTTCTTTTGTTTCAGTATACATCTCATGCATAGCTTTTGGATAAAGTTTAACCGTTAAATCGGAGTTCTTCAAATCTTTAATCAATTCATCCAAACCTATTACTGTAGTGTCTAGTTCACCTTTTTGAATTAGCACTGGTATTTTGATAGTATGCATTGTTTCTTTGATTTCTGGGTAATGTTTAATGAAACACGAGCCATATGCTGCTGTCCCAAATTTGTACTGTATGAGCGGATCAGTTTTATAATCTTCAACTGATTCAGGGTCAGACGAAAGTTCCTCTGGAATAATACCTGATGATCCTTTGAATGTGGGCCAGATCTTTGAGAATATCTTTACCATAATTCTTAAAATCAATGGAAGTGGTGGAATTCTTGTTCCTGATCCTGATAGAACAGCTCCTTTAATCTCTTTTTGATATCGTAAAATATATCTTTGAGCCACTAAAGAACCCATAGAATGACCTACTATGAATAAAGGTAGTTCCTTAAGCTCCTTTTTGATGATTTTAGACAAGGAATAACTATCTTCAACATAATCGTCAAAGCTTCTAATATGATTTTTTCTGCCCTCACTTTTTCCATGACCTCTATTATCATTCCCATAAACTGCTATGTTTTCAGATATCAAATACTCAACTAGATGTCTGTATCTTCCAATATGTTCTAAACCACCATGAAAAATTTGTACAACAGCTTTAGGTTGTTCTGGTTTCCAAAACTGATAAGATATTCGGTATCCATCTAGACCTTCAAAATATGCTTCTTGATGTTCCATGAAATTAGAATTCAATAGTAGGCTATAAATTTTCCTTGATTATAATTTTTCCTTGATAAATACGATTTTCCCGTTTCTATTTTTAGTGGCGAGATTATTGACAGATATAACTTATGTTTTCATTGATCCTAGAATCAAATACTAGCATTATTCTCTTCTTAATTTTCTCGTTTTTTTATTCAAGAGTAACAAAAATTAAAAATACTGGTTCAATTACATATATGCTGTTCATGAACATAACTTTCAGTGGGATACTAAAATCACTTGTTCTTCCTTTCGTATGGATAGTAGGAATAGTATTATATCTCGCTGTTGTAATGTCAAAGTTTATATTTCTTTTATATGAAACACTAATTCCTCGTGGTCTTAGGGAATTGGTACCCATCTTAAATCTTTGGAGAAAATACTTGGTGTATATTTCTAATCTCTTCTCAAGTCAAGAAAAAATAGAAGTTATTAAGATTGAAGAGGAATTTGAGGAAATCATTCAAAAAGAGGATCGTATTAATAAAGCATATCCCTTACAAAGAGGTGTTGGGGAGACTTACGACCATCTTTTGATTGTTGTAGTGATAATATTAGCATCTATAGTACTAATCCAAAGTTCAACAACTGATTTTAATGCATTACTTGATGCGGTAATCAGTAGAGTTCCTTGGTTTCAAACTCTAAGCGATAGATCCTTGTGGTTAGTTATTACTGTGATTGCAATGATCTGTTCAACTGTTATGGGAATCCTTTCTTTTATTGCTACAGTTTTTGGTCCTATTTACGCTCTATTTCATCGATCAAGTTTAAGAATGGTAAAAGTAGGAGCATATCGTTTTGCATCGTATTATCAAAAATTCGAAGATTTTTTTTCACTACCATATATAGCATCTAAAGCTTCTTTCTCATTCTTCGATGCACCACCCATTTCTTCAGAAACATATGAAGAATTCAAAATTGATCTTATTGGTGATTTGCATGATTTAAGTAGTCGATTCACTAATATCCTTAGTCTGAATCCCAAATCCCTACCTGAAAAAACAAAATCTCTCTACAAGGAGTTACTATCTTCAAAAATAGAGGATAGATTAGATATGACCCAAGTTGAAGATTCAATTTCTCGTGCATTTGCACTTGAAATCTGGCAAAAAGAAACTTCTCTCATGCCATGGAAAAAAGAACCTGGTCTAGCAACTTTTGCTGAGAGAAGGAATATATCCTATAAAGAAGCAAAGCAGACTTTAGAATTTGTTACTAGTAAGTTAAGTGATAAATTTGTTTCAAAGCCATTTTACAGTTCCATTCTACTCACAGGAGCTTTGAAAGGAGTTCTAGCAGTTGAGAACAGATATAAGATGCCCTTGAGTGATTTGGAATATAATCAACTTGCATTCACACTAGCCTTAGGAGCGCAAAGATATCTAATTGATCATCATGCAAAACCTAGATTCCGAAAAAGATTAAGATTCAAACTGAAAAACCTATCCTATGGTTTAGTAGTTGTTTTTGTAGAACTTTACAATGTTATCATTAATTATGCCAAACACATTTGGAGTAATTTCAGAACCAATTTCTCTCGAGGATGGTCAAAACGAGCAGCTATTTTCTTTGGATCAAGATTCACTGAAATTCAAAAAACACTCTTCTCTTTTGTTTTCCCTGGAGATGAAATAGAAGATATAGAGGAAAAGAAACAAAGAAACGAAGCAATTCAAACCCTGAAAATGCTTTGGAAAGCTTTTCTTTTCTTATTCAAGGTTATTCTAGCACTACCAATGAGTCTTTATTATTTTGCGAAGCTTTTCTCTCTGATATTCATCAACATCGCAAAATTCTGTTTATACCATATTAGTAGAATTAAATCCCTTAAACGATTTCAAAAATACTTAACAAAGAAAAAATGGATGATCGAAAAAGAAGAAAAAGTGAAGAAGAAGAATTTCGAGAAAGATTTAGCTCTTGAATCAATGGTATCAATGTATGATGAGATCTATTCGAAAATGGTTTTAGAAACCTACTATTATACTTAAAGTGAAAATATTAGATAATTTCATCTTCTTAATCTAATATCTTATTTAGGAAAATAGTAGAAAATGAAAATCTTAGTTTTTTATCGAGATTTTCTTTATCTATATATTATGTCTCGAGATATTTCACTAAGAGTTGCAGCACTTGTCATTCTCATTGCTTTTTCCAGTGTTTTTTTGAGTAGAATAAAAAATTCTTTCACTCCTTCTGATCCTCCACCAATTGCTGCTCTTACAATATCTCGTCCTATGAGTACAGATTCAGCACCTATTGCTAGCATTTTTAGAACATCATATCCAGTTCTAACTCCACCATCAACAATGATTCTAGTCTTTCCTTCTAGAGCATCTACAATTTCTGGGAGAACATCAGCTGTACCAGGAGTGTGATCTAATACTCTTCCACCGTGGTTACTGATGACTATAGCAGAAGCTCCTGCTTCAACAGCCGCAGTTGCATCCTCAACAGTCATTACTCCTTTTATTATTACAGGAAGTTTTGTTGAAGAAACGAGCTCTTTGATATCTTCTGGGGATTTTTTAAAGACAGGTTTGTTGTGACTTGCCATAATTGTAGAACCACAACCATCTACATCTGTACCAACTGCCATTGCTCCTCCTTCTTCATACATTTTGAAGACTT
>JAGLRO010000028.1 GCA_023136245.1 Candidatus Heimdallarchaeota archaeon | reverse complement strand
GGAAAACTTGCTCATGATAACGGAGTAGGTAATATTCTTGTTTCAAATGGTATGATTAACGAAGCTCCTCTCCAAGAACTTCTGACAATCATAGATGCTGTAAATATTGATATCAAAGCTTTTACTACCGATTTCTACAGAGACGTAGCTCATTTTCCTGGTTTAGATCAAATTAAAAAAAATGCTGTAACTATATTGGAAAATGATGTTCATGTTGAATTGACTATGCTCCTTATTCCTGGGTATAATGATGATCCTAATGAGATTAAACAATTCTCTGAATGGGTAAAAGAATCAATGAATGAGTCTGTCCCCATCCATTTCAGTAGATTTTATCCTCACTACAAAATGCAACAAGTCCCTCCTACTCCAGTTGAAACAGTTCTCCAAGCTAAGAAAATTGCTGAGAGTGTTGGTTTGAAATATGTATATACTGGAAACCTACCTTACTCAGAGATTAACACTACTTTATGCCAATCATGTGGTGCCATTTTGGTTGATCGTGTAACCTATAATGTGAAGATTATGAATCTCGGGAAAGAAGGTAAATGTACAAAATGTGGAGAACAGTCCGATATTGTTATTTAGCTTGAGATCTACGATTTCATCTTAAATCTCGAGGAAATGGAAGAATTAATAATGATTTTTGACTATTTTATTGATGTAGGCATCTTATTATTATTTGAGAAACTAAATTTCTTTCTCTATGTTCTATAACTAAATTTATAATAATTCTTGGCTAGAAAAAACAGAATGTTAGAAAAATTAGATAGAGTTATTAACAAACTATCTTTGTCACCCAGCGATTTCATTGATATTCGTTATGCATATGCAATGGGTGAATCTTTCACTGTTCGAAATGGAAGATTTGATAGTGTTAGTAACCAAACAACAGGCGGGATATCCGCAAGAGCACTTATTGACAATGCTTGGGGTTTTACTACTATTGTAAAAACAGATGAAGATTCGATACTTCAGGCTGCTGAGAAAGCAATCAAAATAGCAAGTATTGGTTCTAAGTACACAAAGCAAGAAAGAAGAATTAGTGATGAGTGGGTATTTGAAGGGAAAGGGGCAACTAAAATTCTAATCGATCCTCGTGAGATTGATAAAGAACTTAAATTTGAGAAAGTTATACTTACAGAAAAATCAGCAAGGGAATATTCAAGTAAAATTGCACAAGCTTCTTCAACATATCAAGAATCCCATGGACAAGAAATCGTTGTGAATAACAGAGGTACAAGAGTTGAAAATGAAACCCATGTAATTAGATTAATGAAGAATGTTGTCGGAAGAGAAGGTACAAAAATGCAAAACGTTTTTGATTCTATTGGAGGAGCAGGTGGTTGGGAACTAGTCGAAAAGTGGGAACCTGAAGAAGAAGGACTTGAAGCAGCTAAACAGTCTGAAAAACTGCTGAAGGCAAGAGATCCTCCTGCTGGGAATATGAACGTAATAATGGATCCATCTTTGACAGGTGTTTTCATCCATGAAGCTTTTGGACATGCTTGTGAAGCTGATGGTGTGATTGCTAAAAACTCTATTTTGGAAGGTAAAATCAATGAAAAAGTTGGAGTGGAGCAAATAAGTGTTTATGATGATCCTACACTCCCAGGTTTAAGAGGTTCTTTCGAATATGATTCAGAAGGTACTAAAGCTCGTAAAAGAACTTTAGTAGAGAAAGGAGTATTGAAGGAATACTTCCATACACTGGAAACAGCAGCTGCTCTGAATATGGAACCAAATGGATCCGGACGAGCTATGAATTTCAATGTAACACCTCAATCCAGAATGGGGAATACCTATGTAGATTCTGGTGATATGAAGCTAGAAGAACTAGCAGAGAATACAAAGGAGGGAGTATATCTCCGTAATTCTTATGGTGGATATGTTTTTCCAGCCAAAGGACAATTTTACTTCACCTGTCAATTAGGTTACTATATTGAAAATGGTGAAATAACAGACTTAATGGGGAATGTCGGAATGTCAGGAATGACATTGGAAGTCCTCAAAAACACCTTTGGTGTAGGTGAGAAATGGGTTCCTGATTTTCTTGGGACATGTGGAAAAGGTGGACAGTGGGTCCCAGTAACTGGAGGAGGACCAAATCTTGGTGTTTCAAATGTTGTCGTAGGAGGTACAAAATAATGTCTTCAGAAACTAATCTTCATGATTTAGCAAAACATGTAATTAACCATGGTCTTTCTCTTGGAGCTGATCAAGTTGAAGCTTATGCTATTTTCGGCTCTGTTCGAAGTGTTCAGATTGAAAGAGGAGCAATTCGTCGTTTCACAGATACCAGCAATTCCGGTATAGGTGTTCGTGTTATTAAGGATAAATCAATTGGAATGACTTCTACAACAATTTTTACATCTGAATCCTTTGAAAAAATAGTTAAAGACGCTTTTTCTTTAGCCAGTATAAGTCCCCCAGATCCCAATTTTGAATCTTTACCATTTGATGACAGAGCTTTACCTGAAATCCCTGATAAATTTGATCCATCAATCCTTGATTTTTCAGTCGAAGACTTCACTGAATTAATACTCGAATCTATTCAAGAAGCAAGTGTCAGAGATGATGCTGTCATTAGTGGTAACTTCTCAGCAGGAAATGGAGAACGTTTTATCTTGAATTCTCTTGGGGTAGATCGTGAATCTTCAAGTACGTCTGTTAGCGGTTATCTAGGAGTGAAAATTCAAGATGGTGATGATGTAGGGAATGCATTTTATTTCGATAGCTCCCCTTTGATCAAAAATTTTGATTACCGTAAAATAGGTAGTGAGGCAGCAGTTCGGGCTCAAAATCAACTTGGTTCTCAAAAGATCTCAACTACAAACCTTCCCATTTTACTTGATCCAGATAGTACGTATGCTACAATCACTCAAATTCTTGCGAATGGTATAAATGCATTTAGTGTGTTTAACAAAACAGCGTTTTTTGTTGATAAAATTGGTGATCAAATTGCTTCAGATAAATTGAGTATAACTGATAATCCCCTTTATCCAGGAGGTACTGATTCATCTTCTTTTGATGATGAAGGGATTGTTTCTAAAGAAATATCTCTAGTTGATAAAGGAATTCTTAATACTTATATCACTGATTCATATACTGCTCCTCTGGTTGGTCTAGAAAACACTGGTCATGCTTCTAGAGGATCGTTTTCATCTCGTCCAACTCCTTCTCCATACTCTTTGAGTATCAATGCAGGAGAATCATCAAAAGATGAACTTCTTTCAGATATAAAAGAAGGTATTCTACTAATAGGATCACCAATATCTTCAATGGGTGGTAATCCTCAGATATCAGCTCAAATAAACCAAGGATTCTATGTAAAGGATGGTGAAATTCAGTATCCTGTTAAGAATGCTGTCATTGGTGGAACAGTTTTTGAGATTTATGATAAAATAGAACAAATAAGTAAGGAAAGACAAGATAGAAGTGGTCATATTGCACCTTGGATTCAACTAGAACCAATGAAGATTAGTGGAGGAAAATAACCTTCCCTTTTTTCCAATTATGAATCATTCTAGTTATTGACATATATTGCTTTCTTTAGCTTATTTTCGTTATGAAGAGATAATATTGCTTCACGAAACTCTTCTGTATAATCAAGTTCTTTAATTCTTATAGCAATCTTCAACATATCTTCTCTAACATTATTAATTCTGTATTGATTACTATTTGTCCGTTTTGTTCTTCCATCTTTAAGTGTTACAAATACCAAAGTTGGAAAACTCTCTAATGGTGTATTTCCATTTCTAGGTAGGGCTTTTGTCTTTTCAAAAAACATTGCTACTATATTTACAAGTGATAAAGATCTAACTCTCCCAGTTAGTCCTTTCCATCTCCTATAGCTTCTTCCTTTTCTTGTAAAATCTATGATGATTCCTTTTGTATGTACTTGTGTTGAAAGAGCTAAAGCTAGTCTAGTATTCTTCACATTTGCTAGAATGTACAAATTATCTTCATTTATCAACCCAGTTTTAAGTTGGAAATAATTATAAGATTCAACAATTTCTTGAAAATCATCGAGATTCTTCCTCAGATTTTTTTGTGAAAGAGAAGGTTTGTTTAGAACAAAAATATCTCCATTTATTCCTTGAAGAACTGGAAGGTACCTTAACAAAGCAATTTCAGCTCTCTCTCTCCTGTGAGGAATTACAAAGATTCCAATATTGTTTAAATCAATTTGATCTTGTTTTTCATATCTAGAAAGGAAGAGACCTTCAAAATTGTGTGAAGTTTCCTTATTTTTTTTGGAAAGAGAAATTTTCTGAATATTCTCTATTCGGTTTTCTTCTAATAAGGATCTAATCTTGTGTTCTCTTCTCCAGCGATAAACGAAATATAGAACTGATAACCCCCCTCCAATTGCGATCCAGTAACCAATTAGATGACCCATAAATCTAGCAATAGACCAAGATATGTCTAACACATCTTTTGATGACGCTAGTATTCTACCAAATAGGTTGTTGTTTCCAATCAATACATTCAGGCAAACAAGGTTATATTCAATGAAATAAAATCGGGTGAAACACTAATCACTACCCTAAGAGGTTCTAGCTACAATAATTCATGTATTACAAACAAAAACTTTATTGAACATAACAATTCTCTAACTCTTAATGAAAACAAACAAGATGACAATGATTGCAAATCTTCTCTCTATTGGAGGGAATTTCTTGCTTGTTTGTTTGAAACTTATAGTAGGAATCTTGTTTTCTTCTATTAGTTTAATTGCAGATGGTTTTGATTCTGTTCTTGATTTAGTATCAGCAACTTTTGCTGGTATTGGAGACAGAATTAGTCGAAAACCACCAGATGAAGATCATCCTTTTGGTCATGAGAAATTTCAACTTATTTTCAGTCTTGCAATTGCACTAACACTTTTTGTTTCTTCATACTTTATTGCTCAAGACTCAATAATGAAACTTAGAGCAAGTATTCCCTATAAACTGAGTATGTGGATAGTTATTGCTGCTGCAATTTCTTTTGTAGGAAAACTAATAATTGCTATTTTCCTTGGACGTCTTGGTAAAAAATTGAATTCTCCTGTTTTTATCGCTAATGCTAAGAACTATAGAACTGACGCCATATCTTCAGTTTTTGTAGGAATTGCTTTTCTTGGCTCATTCTTTGATCTATGGTGGTTTGATCCAGCTTGTGCATTAATAATTGTGATATTGATTCTATATACAGGATATGAGATAATAAAAATGGTAATTCCTGAATTGCTAGATACGGGTCCAACTGAGGAAATTATAAAGCAATTAAAGAAAATTGCTCATGCTATTTCTGATGTAAAGGAAGTACATATAGTTCGTTTAAGATCTGTTTTGGGAGTATATACAGGTGATTTTCACATTTTGGTTGATTCTAGCCTTTCAATTTTAGAAGCACACGATATATCAGAAAAAGTCAAAGAAAAATTGGAAGAAACGGGGATTTTTCGAGATTTGGTAATACATATAGAACCTTTTACACCTGCTGAAGCTTTGGAACCAAACAAAAAATGACAAATTACTTTTCCAAAGATCTATTTTTCCTTTTCCATGCAGTGAGAGTGAATCCTATTTCTCCACTGTGGAGATTTAAATGGTGGATATATTCGAAAAGCCAATCCTCTACAGTCATCGAATATTCTTTATAACTACGTTTCTTATCCAAATCCTCTTCACTCAATCTTTCAAGTCTTGTTTCTATTGTAGAAACCGTATCATCATATCCATCTATAAAATCTTCCAAAGCTAGCTCTTCAGAATTCTTAGTAAAATGGTAACCTTCCTCCTCATTGTCCATAATAACGTTAGCTATCCACATTTGATCATGAACAACATGTTGTATTAACCAACGAATTGTTTGTGTATGTTCATAAATCTTCCAATCCAATATTTCTTCTGGAAGATGAAGAAGGAACTCTCTAAAAGCATCGTGAGTTTTTTTTATTATTTCTCTATAGAAACCTATTTTATTCGAAATCATGGATAAATGAAAAACAGACTAAGACTATTTAAGCTCTGAGATTCGAAAAAAATTTATGTCTGAAAACTGGTCTACACGGAAAAGATTTTATTTAACTTTCTGTTTGATGTATCTGCATGCTGAAGCTAGATTTGGAGACAGATGTTCTGATTGTTGGTGCTGGTCCATCAGGCATTAGTGTTGCGATTAATCTTGGGAAAAGAAATATACCTTGTATCCTCGTAGATCAAAAATCAAAGAAAGATATAGGATATAAACCATGTGGTGATGCTTTATCTCCAAATTCTACAAGAAAGCTCTTTGAATTATGTGGAATACCTCAACCAAAAGGAGAAGAGATTGCAGAAAATCTAGAATCAGCTCATTTTCGACCAGTTCTTGATTTCGAACTGAACATCCCTTTTATTTCGCAAACTATCGATCGCTTGAAATATGGACAGAGGTTACTCAACTCTCTCGTCGATTTTCCATGGATAAAGGTGAAAACTAAACACAAAGTTGTAGATACTATAATCAAAAATAATGAAATTGTGGGTTGTAAGGTTCGTAAAGAAGATGGAAAAATAATCAATATTTTCGCAAAAATTGTTGTTGACTGTTCTGGAGTTACAGGTATTGTGAGAAGAAACATACTCCCTAATGTTTGTAACAAGTTACTTACAAAAATCCCTAATACTGAAATCATTGTTTCTTATCGGGAGATAATAGAAACACCTGCACCTCATAAATATCAAAAGCAAATGAGAATTGAATACCATAAAGAAATGCCCCCACCAGGTTATTTTTGGATTTTCTCTAAAGGTGAGAAGCTTCTCAACATAGGTGTCGGTTGGCTACTCAATGAAACTAACAAAAAGCACAATACTAGAAAAATCTTAGAAGAGCTTAGAGATAAATTCTTTCCTGATGCTAAAGTAATTGATGCAGCTGGAGATACATTAACAGGCAGATTACCACTTTATTCAATGGTAGCAAACGGATTCATTACATGTGGTGACGCAGCAGCGTTAGTAAATCCAATTAGTGGTGAAGGGCATGGTCCAGCTTTATTAAGTGGCTATTATGCTGCTGAAATAGTTGAACTTGCAATAAGGAATCAACAAACAGATGAGAATGCTCTCTGGGATTATAATGTAAAAATATGGAATAATTATGGTTACGATGGAGGTTTAGGTATAGCAGTTCATAAGTTGTTGAATGCTGTTCCATTTAGTGATTTCTCATATTTGTTTGAAAAGGAAATAATTTCTCAAGAAGATGTTGATTCCATTATGGATTCTACAGCTGTAAAATTACCAATTTTCCAGAAAGTTGTAAAAGGAAGGAGAAAACCTGGTTTATTAATAAAAGTAGCTAAAGGGATATTATTTGCAGAAAGAATCAAGAAATTGTCACAAAAATATCCTAAACATCCAAAAGATTTTGATAAATGGGTTAAGAAAATAAAGAGAATTGAGAGAAAGAAACTCTAATCTGCTACAACTCTTCCATCTTGAATACTAATAATGCGATCACAATTTTTTGCCATAGTCATATCATGAGTTACAAGAATGACAGCAGTTCCTTTCTCTTTAGAGAATCTATGAATCAGGTCAATTACAATTTGTCCTGTTTGTGAATCTAAATCTCCAGTTGGTTCATCTGCAAAAAGTACTGTAGGATCATTTACCATTGCTCTTGCAATTGTAACTCTTTGTAGTTGTCCTCCAGATAGTTTAATTGGGAATTGATTCTGAAATCTTTCTAACCCTACTTCGTTTACTAATTCCAGAGCTTTCTTCTTTGCTTCTTTTCTTGGAATACCAATCATCAATGCAGGTAGCATAACATTTTCTATAACAGTTAATTGTGGGATGAGATTATAATACTGGAATATGAAACCTATATTTTTCCTTCTAAACATAGAGAGTTCAGAATCAGAAAGAACATCTATATTTCTTCCAGTTAGAAAAACTGCACCTCTATTAGGAGTATCTAATCCAGAAAGAAGGTTTAGCAAAGTTGTTTTTCCACTCCCACTAGGTCCAACAATTGCTATCATTTCACCTTTACAAATTTCCAAATCTATTCCTCGAAGAGCATATACGGTTGCTCCCAGCATCCTGTAAGTTTTAAAAAGAGATACACCCTTGAGAATAACATCAGATGAAACATCTATTACTTCTTCTTTTTCAACCACGATTTCTGCAGGAATTGTTTGGAAATAAGCTAAATCTCTGAATTTATCTGAATAGAATTTTGTCAATTGAATTTCTGTTAATGCTTTTATGAAAATCCTAACTAACTCTGTCATGTCTTCTGTTTCTTTATCAGGAACATCTTTGAATTTGTTTATAATGTCAAGTAAGGATTGATAGGTTCTTTTGATTCTATCATTGAGATTATTTAATCTTAAAATAAAATTATCGCAAGCAAGAATTGTGTCCATTAGCATTAAATAGTCCATTAAAGGATTGTAATCCAATTCCTTAACTTGTTCAATTAAATCATTTTTTACATCTGCAATTCTTCTGATTATTTTGATAAGAATATTTATTACTTGTTGTGTGGAAGAAAGGAGACCAAATATTACTCTCAAGGTTCGCCATAATTTATTAGTGATATTTTCTTCTATTCCAGTTACTTTCTTTTTATCCAAAAACAGGTTTTCTAGTGATTCAATTGCGGTTTCAATGGATTCCAATATTGGATCAAGATTGTTCACACAGCTCTTACCAAATTGCATGATTAGAAGATTCTCTGCAATCAACCTTAGTGAAATGTTTTGTAGTTTATCACTTATTTCTCTCTTGAGAATAAGATCTGGGAACATTATAATATCAGGATATTCCTTGGGAAAGTCCCAGATGGCTATAAAACTGTTTAATATAACATCACTGACATGTTGGATGACTCTATCATCAATTTCATTGGCTTTTTCTTCTATCTCTGTAATCAGTTTTTGATGATTTTTTGTCTTCGAGCTCTTGATTAATTGAACTAGCATTTTTGTAATATCTTTGATTTCGATGTTTTGTCTTATGCTTTTCGCATAAAGCGATCCTTCATTTTGACAATATTCTTGCATTATTTTTTCAACATTATTGACAACTGCTTTTCTTTGTTCAGTAGTTTCTACATTGGCTAATGGAAATGAGCAATTGATGAAAAGAAAAGTGTTCACTTCCAATGTTTCAAAAGAACTAGCTTTAAGATTTTTTTGCAAATATTTTCTGAATCGTTTGATTAAACCATTTAGAGAATATCTATTTAGTTTATTGATTAGAATCCCTATTGTCAAATCAACAGTTGAAGGATTATTGTTTTCTTTTGAATTCATTTTTTCGTTCACCTAATCACCTAAACCGTAATCTACAATTTCTCCATCAACGATTCTTATTATTCGATGACAAAAACTTGCAATATATTCAGAATGAGTAACAACTAGGAATGTTTGTTTGTAGTTTTCGTTAATAGAAACAAAAAGATTCATTATTTCTGTTGATGTGTCTTGATCTAAATCTCCTGTTGGTTCATCTCCCAGAATAATAGATGGGTTCATCAATAAAGCTCTTGAAACAGCAACTCTCTGCTGTTCACCACCAGACAATTCATTTGGCAGATGATTTATTTTATCACCTAACCCCATTTGTCTTAGCATCATTTTTGCTTCTTCTTCAGCTTC
>JAGLRO010000027.1 GCA_023136245.1 Candidatus Heimdallarchaeota archaeon | reverse complement strand
CGGCGGTAATTGACAAAGATTTTGCTTCTGCGTTCCTGGCCAATGAAATTAAAGCAGATATGCTTTTGATTTCAACTGCTGTTGAAAAAGTTTCCTTGAATTTTGCTAAACCAAATCAAGTGGAACTGGATCAGATCACAGTTGCCGAGGCGAAAAAATACCTTGAGGAAGGAACTCACTTTGCCAAAGGTTCAATGGAACCAAAAATCAGAGCAATCGTTCAATTTTTAGAGCAAGGTGGCAAAGAAGCTTTAGTCACTAATCCTGAAAACATCAGTCGAGCTTTAAAGGGTGAAACAGGAACCAGGATTGTTCCATAAGAACCTGAATAAGTCCATCTTGTATTCTTCAGCTTTAGAAAGAATCTTTTTTTTTATATTTATGAACCTTAATCATTTTCGTGAAACAGGAAGTTCGAAACGCCATTTGCCATCAAATTTGTGTAACGCTCCAGTAACCGCTCCTGCAGTAGGTACTAGACCTATCTCGCCAACACCTTTTGAACCGAATCCCCCTACTTCTTCTGGTTCTTCGATTAATATAACATCTACTTCTGGCATCTCTCTAGCTCTAATTATTTGAAGATCTCTCATTAACAAAGAATCTGGAATCCCTTTTGTTGTTGGAAATTTTTCTGAAAGAGTATGACCAATACCCATATGAATTCCACCTTCAAATTGACCAGCACATGCCATAGGGTTGATTGCTTTACCTACATCATGAGCTGCAATAATCTTCTCTAGTTTACCTTCCTTATTAAGAAAGGCTACTTGAACCGCATAACTGAATGCAAAATGTGTTATAGGATTGTCAATCTTTGTTCCTGGTTTAACTGTAAATTGAGTTATATATTCTCCATGGAACTCTTCACCTGCGATATCTTTGAGAGATTTCGATTTAAGAGCAAGCTTAAGTTTCTCTGCAGCAAGTTTGGCTGCCATTGTGTTTAAAGCTGTACCTCTTGATGCTGTTGTCATTCCACATTTTGTTTTGGGATAACTTATGGATTTAACTGTCATCTGTGATGGAAGTATATCAGTTATTTCTGTAACAACTTGAGTTAGTAATGTAAATAATCCCTGACCCATTTCAGTGAATCCTGTTAGAATTTCAAGTTGTTCATTTTCAAGAATCTTAATTAGGACTCTCCCAGTATCTTCTAGAGAATTACCAATACCGGTGTTTTTTATTCCACAAGCGATGCCAGTTGGATTTTTAGAATTTTTATAGGCATCTTTTACAGCATCAAGACATTTTTGTAAACCAACGACAGTGTTAGTCATTTTTTGACCGGTTCCAAAACGCTGTCCCTCTCTGAGAATATTTCTTTCTCTTATATCATATTCATCAATTTCGTTGCCATCCTCCCTCATCTTTTCTACGATTAAATTCAAACATGTTTCTATAGCAAAAGAGGTTTGATTAACACCAAATCCACGCATTGCACCACATGGTGGGTTGTTTGTGTAAACTGCTTTTGCACCGATATCTACATTGGGGACATAATAAGGTCCACAAGAATGACCAGCAGCACGTTCAACAACTTGAGCACCAACTGATGCATAAGCTCCTGTATCAGCAATAAGTCTTAATCTAACAGCTGTAAGTTTTCCTTTTTCATCTGCACCTACCTCATAATCCATTATCATAGGATGTCGTTTTGGATGCATAAGAAGAGATTGTTCTCTTGTAAGAACTATTTTAACTGGTTTCTTTAACAGAAACGAAGCAATTGCTGTATGTGCTTGACAGATGAGATCCTCTTTCCCCCCAAAAGCTCCACCATTAGTTATAAGTTCAACAATGACATCTTCATTATTCAATCCGAGCGTTTCTGCAATTTGTCTCTGGTCTTCATGAACTCCTTGACCTTGACTATATACATGTACACCTCTTTCTGTAGGTATGGAAAGACAACTTTCTACTTCCATGAAAGCATGCTCAACACGTTGAGTTTTGAATTGTTGTTTGACTAAATACTTGGAATTATCAAATGCACTTCTTACATCTCCTCTCTCAAAAAAAGTGTGTCCTAGCAGATTGCCCTTTTCATGAATTTTTACTGCATCAGGTAAAAGAGCTTTTTCAGGGTTATCTAAGGGTTCAAGAACTTCATATTCGACTTTGATTTTGTCAAGTGCTGCTCGAGCGTGATACATAGAATCAGCAACGACCATTGCTATAACATCTCCCATGTATCTGGTTGTTTCGCCTTCTGAAACGAAGATAGGCCAATCAGGAAAGATGTGACCAATAAATCGTTTTCCAGGTACATCTTTTGCCGTAAAAATTCTTACAACCCCACAAGCTGAATTTGCTTCTGTCGTATTAATCTTGATAACTTTAGCTCTAGGATGATCACTTAGTAACAGTGCTCCATGGAGCATATCCTTTATATCCATATCTGCAATATAGGGCTTCTTTCCAAGTGCCATATCGAGTCCCCGGTATCGTAGAGAACTATCTCCAACACCATCTGTTTTTGGTATAATTGTTCGTTCAAAACCATAATTTTCGCCAAAAAATTTGTTTCTTCTGGGTGGACCTGATATGTTTGAATCATCTTTTCTCCAATATTCTTCAGCTGTTTCTATTGCATCAAGTATACGCTGATATCCTGTACAACGGCAGAGATTTCCTGTAATTGCTTTTGCCTTTTCTTCTCTTGTTGATGTTGGATTCTTATCAAGGAATCCCTTGATTCTCATCACTAGTCCAGGGGTGCAGAAACCACATTGTACTGCACCTTCTTTAACGAATGATTTGGAAAGAATTCCTTGTTCCCTTTCACTTAGACCTTCAACTGTAGTGATTTCTTTTCCCTCAATAGATGTTGGTTTTAGTCCACATGAAATTCTAGCTACACCATTAATGAGGATAGTACAAGCTCCACAGAAAGCTTGACTTGAACACCCATCCTTGCAGCTTTTAATTAGGCAGACTTCTCTGAGGACATCAAGTACACTCATGCCTTCTTCATAATCAGCTGTTATTTCTTTTCCATTGAGAGTGAAAGTAACTTTCATGGTTTCACCTTGAATTCTTCCCATTCTTCGAGTGTATTGAGGTTATATGTAATATTTATGTCTTTTACGGATATAATCTTTGCTTTTTCCATTTCTTGTTGTTTCTTTATCTCAAAATCGAGTCTTGCATCTGTTCTGCAGGTTAAAAGATGTTGCTTGAATTCTTCGGACAATAAAACAGGGTGACCTTTCTTTCCCTTATATTCTGGAATAGAAACATTTGCTTCAGATGAAATCAATCCTTTGGTTAGCAGCTCCCATACAGTTCTATTTGGACATGGAACATCTACTGGGAGAATAAATGCACCCGACTGTGATACTTTTGATATTTCTAGAAGTCCATATTGAATCGAAGAAAATTGCCCTCTTTCTGGATGAGGATTAACAGTTTTAACAATGTCTTTGAGTTTAGGAATCTTTTCTTGATAAATCTTGAAATCTTTACCAAGAACCACTACTACCTCCCAAAATCCCATTTCCATTAAACTCTCAATTTGATATTCTAGAAAGGGTTTTCCTTTATAATCTAGAAGTCCCTTGATTTCTCCCATCCTTTGAGAATCTCCAGCTGCTAAAATAATAATTGGTATTTTCTTGATTTCGAATTTCATCTTATTGACCAAACACTCAGATTTCCTTAATGACAATTTTAAGAAATATTTTGTTTTAGTTTCATCTGCTAATTATCAATTGAAATATGACAAGTCAAATGCTAAAAAGATTGTGGATTGAATTCCTAAAATGCCTACTCATAAATCTATTCAAGCTTCTAATTTTTTAGTTTACATTAATTCTGATAGATCGATTTTTCTTGCCTTCGCTTTCTGTTCAATCCATTCTTTTCTTGTGACAGGATGTTCTTCTAAATCATCTCTTTTTCGTTTTTCTAGTTGAAGTGCATCTTCTGGACAAACTAATGCACATACACCACACCCAACACATCTATTATTTACATGGCAGATACCATCTATAATCTCCAAAGCTTCGAACTGACACCTATCTAAACAAGCTTCACAACCAATACATAAATCTTCATTGACGGTATTTACATAATTAGCTTTAGCAAAAGCATGAGGTTGCTCAAACTCAATTAATCCTCTGAGAATGGCACAACAGCAAGAACAGCAATTGCATATATAACTAGTTACATCTTGTGTATTTCTTGTAGAATGAATTAAACCAACGTCTTCAGCATGTCTTAATACTTTATATGCTTCTTCCTTTGTTATGGGTTTAGTATTCTTGTCATCTTGAAAGTAATTTTCTACCTGAGCGAAGTTCAAACAAACAGTTTCAGAATAACTACATTCTTCACCAATTAATTTCTTTTGGACTTTACAAATACAATCTCTTATCCCCCAGCTTTTTGCTTCTTCAATGAATCTTTCAACTACTTCAAAAGGATGTATTTCAATCTCAGTTTTTATAACTCTATTAACTGGAATAACTCTATGTACTGCAGGTTTTGTTGTCATTAATCCATCAAGCTTAGTTTTTTTGAAATAATCATCAAAAAGCTTAGCAAATTCTTCATCCATTCGGAATAATTGCTCTTCATAGATCCCTACAATCCATTCTAAAAGAGCAAATTTCTTTCCCTCTTCGGAATAATAAGCTACTATCTGTCCTTTTGAATCCATAATTTCTAAAAGTTCTTTTACTTCCTCCTTATTTAGATTTAATCTGTTAGCAATCTCTTCTGCTGTTTCACCATTTAGTTTCAATTTACTTGCCAAATCAGCTTCCTCTGGAGTAAAAATCCATTCGAGAACTCTGAGATGAGTTCCATCTTCCACAGCAGGGAAAGCATTTGGTATTGTATCTAAAACTCTTGCTAGCTTCTCATAGGGATTTTCAGTAGGTTCTATCAAATCAAATCACTTCTTGATAAAAGAAGAAACTAACTTAAAAAATCTTCTTTGAATTTTATCTTGCTAATGATTGAAAGAAATATTCATGAGATTTCTTCAACAAGTTTAGTGATTTCTGCTCTACATGGAGAAGGAAAGATTAGAAGATTGTTGTATTTTGGTTTTGATAAACTTGAGATAATTTCAGATACTTCAGAAAGCTGTTTTAATTCCCCATTTTTCATCTT
>JAGLRO010000264.1 GCA_023136245.1 Candidatus Heimdallarchaeota archaeon | reverse complement strand
CAGATTCTCAAAAATAGAAATTCCAAACAATCAACTACTTCTCTTCTTTCAGCTCCTTTTTCCTTTTGGGTGACAAGCTAAGAATTACGGGTTTGGAAGGTAATTCTCGCCTATCGCTTATCTAGAAGGCACTTCACCCTAAAAATACCAAGGAAATTTTGTGACACAATATTGTTCAACAAAACATATAACTATACTTAACTAATCCTGATGGGGATGATCTCACTGATGCTTATGAAAAATACTATTTTCATACTGATAGATTTGATTCTAACAATAAAAACGCTCTTCATTTTAATTTGAAACGCTTCTTAATCAAGATAATAAGTAAAGAGGGGACAACAATCCATACGGGGAGAATATATAATCCAATGAGTTTCTTCCAGTTATCCCATTTTAGAGGATTATGCCCTAAATTAATCTCTTTCCCATCAAGCAAACCATCATTATCTGAATCAGGATTGAAAAGGGAGGTATGATAGATTTTAGCTTCATCATAATTATTCAAGCCATCCCCATCCTTATCATCCAAAGTATCATCTAGTAGAGGATTGAGTCCAACTTGAATCTCCCACCCATCTAAAAAACCATCGTCATCTGAATCAGGATTAGAAATGTTTGTTGAATAGAAGTGTTCTGTTAGATCATCCAATAAATCCCCATCTGAATCCATCCAACCAGTATGAAAAGATGAGCCCATAAAACTAGGCCAAGGAGTAGCGTTTCCTTGTAAATGTTGAGTTAAAGACAAGCAATACAAATTATTATCATTGGAACCTACAAGAATTTCTAGCACACCATCCATATCAAGATCTGCAACACATGAGCTTTGAGAAATAAAATCTTCTGTAGTATACTTCCAATTTAATTGTCCTAAATTATCTAGGCAATAGAGAGTATTATCCATAGAACCCACAAGAATTTCAGGATTATCATCACTATCAAGATCTACTATGTTAGGTGAAGACGCAACTCCACTATCTGTTTTAAAAGACCATCTTGCAGAACCATTATAATTTATACAATAAAGCTTTTGATCTCTTCCACCTGATCCAAATAATATTTCCACAGTTCCATCATTATCAAGATCACCTATTCCTGGGGAGGAAACAATATCATCTATAGTATAATTCCATTTAAGCTCACCATTAAAATTGAGACAATAGAGATTATTATCCCAAGAACCAAAAAGGATTTCTAACCACTCATCGTTATCTAAATCAGTTACAGCAGCAGAAGAGGTTACTACTCCATGAGCAAAAAAAGACCATTTTTGCTTACCTGTAGAATCAACACAATGGAGATAGCCACCCCAGGTACCTATCATCACTTCCAAATGACCATCTTTGTTTAAATCAGCTACACAGGGAGTAGAAAAAATAACATTCTCTGTAGAATAATTCCATTTTTGTGTTCCTTTATTATCAATACAATACAATCTGTTGTCATAAGAGCCAAAAAGAATTTCAAAAAAACCATCATTATCGATATCTGCTATCGTTGGAGAAGAAGAGATATAGTTTTTAGCCATATAAGTCCATTCCATAATTCCCTCATGATTGATACAATGAAGCATATTATCGTATGAACCAACTAGAATCTCAAGAGTACCATCACCATCAAGATCTGTAACTGCTGGAGAACTCATAATATTTGATCCAGTAGTATAAATCCATTCCAACGTGCCTTCATGATTTAGACAATAGAGTTTTCTATCTCTAGAACTTACCAGAACTTCTAGATAACCATCACCGTTAACATCTGCTACAGCAGGACAAGAACGAATACCATCAGAAGAGGAGAAAATCCAGTTCAAAGAGACAGAAAGAGTTTCACTTTTTTTTAAATATAAGGGAAGAGAGGGCAATTCAGCAAATAAAGACTGTTTGAACGATAGACAAGAAAGAATTAAGATAAAGGAAAGAACAATTTTTAGACGCTTTTGTTGCACAATCTCTACTCCTTCGCTCTTGTTAGATAGTCTAAAATATGCTATTCTCATTCAAATATTTTTCGCCAAATTTTTTTATTAGCTTTTGCACCAAGGGAATTAAGAATAAAATAGCACTAATTCTTCTTGTTGTTTTTCTAATGCTCTATAAAGCTGTTCTTTGGTAAAGTGTCCTGATTGTGGTGTAGAAGTCAAATCTACAGCAGATAAATGTCCGAATTGTGGAAAGAAATTTGATAATTGTCCTATATGTAGAGGAATAATAACAACAGAAAAAACTCAAGCATGTTCTTCATGTGGAAGGTTATTTCATAAAGATCATCTAGAAGAATGGATGAATACAAATAGAAACTGTCCAGTTTGTAAAGAAAAACTAAAACAATAATTAGATCATTTAAGGAAGGTTGAGTTTAAACCTAATTCAAATCGTGGTATTTTTCTTTGCTTTTTTGATTATTCTTTGTATGAACTCTTCTTTGCCATCAGTATACTTTTCCCTATCAAATTCGAATTCAAAAGCTAGCTTCTTTTTCAGTTCTGAATATTGTTTTGCTTCCAAGGTATGTTGTCTTAAG
>JAGLRO010000263.1 GCA_023136245.1 Candidatus Heimdallarchaeota archaeon | reverse complement strand
AACATAAAGATCAGTTTTTCTTCTTGATGTAAGTATTTTTGTTAGATTTTTTGTTTTTTCTACATGTAATTGATCAAATGGATTAAAAATGAAAATGAAACCAGACGATACTTCAAATAACAAAGGAGATAGAGATTGAATATCTCTATTATTATTGATCACTGAGAACTGGCACATATAATCTACATTTCCAATGTTCTTTTCAAAGTTGATAGGTTCATGACCGCCAACATATTGGTATGCTGGTTGCATTCCAGGTCTTGAGAGATATCTATCTGTAATTTCTTGAACTAAGTAGTTTTCTCCATAAACAGTTATTTTTGTTCTAAATTTCTGATCATCTAGTATTTTTTTCTTGAATTCATCCTGAGATGAGTCAACAGAAACTAGTTGTTTTTGAGAGAAACTATCTGGTTCTGTTTTTTGGTACCAATTTATGAAACTAGATTTTACTTCATCTTTAACATCTTTAACTAGTTCAGGAGTAATGTACAGTCTTTTTCCTGAGGTTGAAAGGCCATAAGCCATTGGTAATGTTTTGACATAAGAGGCTAGAGCTTTAGGATCAATATTTAGAATTGATGAAATGATTTCCAGATCCCAGATGTCTTTCTTCTCTACTAGGGAAAGCAAGTGCTCTGCCATTGAAACCTCTTTTTCAGTGCTCATTATCTTTAAACGTGTTTTATGGTTTAAAATGATTTCTCCTATGAATATTTGTCGTTACATTAAAGTTTTAAAGCAAGTAAGTTTTTTAGGTATTTAGTTTATGGGTGTTAAACATGGAATTATTCGTTGATTTTCAATGGTGGACATACATAGCGTTATTTGCTGCTGGATTACTAAGCGGTTCCGTATCACCAACTTTTGGAATAGGAGGAGGATTACTTAATGTTCCAATTCTGCTTCTAGCTTTTTCGTCTCTTTTGGGAGATGATCCAGGAAGTACAGCAACTGCAACTTCTTTAGCATTAATTATGTTCACTTCTCTTAGTGGTTCAATTTCTTTTGTAAGGGAAAAGAGGATTGATTTCAGAATTGCACTTACATTCATGATTTTTGCCATTCCTGGAGCAGCCACTGGAGGTTTATTCTCAAACTGGTTGAAGAAACAAGACTATGAAATTGACATTTTTCAAATAATTTTCGCAATTACAATGATTACTATTGCTCTTTACAAAATCACTACGATTTTAATAGAAAGACGAAAACGGAAGTTGAGTCTCACAAGTGATGATGAAGGACATTTGGAATTAGAGAAAGCTAAAGAAGAGATGAAAAAACCTTGGTGGAAGCAAACTATACTTTATCGAGATTTTGAAGATAAAAGAGGAGTTGCATTCAAGTATAAAGCAAAGCTCATGCCAGGAGTCTTTATAGCTTCAGTTGGTGGATTTATTGGAGCTACTTTAGGTTTAGGTGGGGGCGTGATCTATGTACCAATATTGACCATGGCTTTAGGTATTCCTGCGGCAGTAGCAACAGCTACATCAACCTTCACAATTCTTTTCGCTACACCAATCGCTGTAGGTATAAGATCAATGGATAGTGTAATCAGGTGGGATATTGTAATCTGTATGGCTCTTGGTGCAATCATTACAGCAAATATAGTTCCAAGATTCTTACACAAAGTGAAATCAGAAGTTATATTATCAGGTTTCTGGTTGCTTGCAATGAGTGCAGCAGTAAGATTGCTGATCAAAGTGTTAACTGATATTCGAATATAATCATTTGATAGTAACTCTTATTCTATATCCTTTTTTTAGCTCCTCCGGTATTGGAATAGGTTGCCCTCTTTCATCATAAACCATTGTTATTTGACAATGAAAATTCTCTTCTATTAGAGATTTATTTGTATTTGCTTTAATTTCAATCAAGAAAAAGGATTTTGAACCATGATCAAACAGTTCAGGGCTTTCATAATCAAGATTCTCTAGTTGCTCTTCAATTATATCCAATATCTTTGTACTAGCAAATCCATCCCCATATGTATTACTGAAAGATTCGAACTTGGTTTGAAAAGATTCAATAGCTAAGACATAATTGATTTTCTTGACTATTAGATCAGAATC
>JAGLRO010000262.1 GCA_023136245.1 Candidatus Heimdallarchaeota archaeon | reverse complement strand
AAGTTCCAAGCTATTGAGAAATAGCCTTGTTGTTGTGTATAATTAGGTAAGAATTTGGATAATAGAAACAATTGGATGAACCATCCTAAGGGCGGTAAAATTGCACCCAAAGTCCACTTGAAACCGAATTTGAAAGCTTCTTTGATTTCTACCCAAGTGAAATCAATTCTAAATATTGACTTGAGTGAAAATCCAAGTCGTTTGAAGAATAAGAGACCTATAAAGAAAGATAAAACTTGAATAACATAAAATCCTACACTATATCCTATAGCTCCTGCTAAACCATCTCCAAAGACAGGATTTTTTCCAAGTGTAAATCTGAATAATACAATTACTAGATATTGAACCGTGATGTTGAAGACTGCATACAATAGAAGGTTGAGAAATTGATAGATATCTATTCTATTCATAGCTTGGAAAAGATACATAAAAACAAGGAAGAATGCCGGCCATTGGAAGAATGCATGTGTCACAAAAAGCCAAGACATATGAGCGAGGAAGGTGTGTGGAAAAACGATCGACCCAATAAAGGAAATTAAGAATAATTGAGCAATTCCTGACAACATCTGGAACCAGACAAACATTTGAACATATTTAATCGCATGTTGAGGTCTCTTAATCCTATGCTCACTAAAGAATTTTACTAAAACAATCGATGTTCCAAAATCAAAGAATAACCAAAGTGCTTCAAAGAATCTTATAGTAAAATCATAAAACCCTGCAGCTTGAGGACTCGGAAGTATAATCAGTGGAAAGACTAACGCAGTCATTACTACATTAGGAAGAAGGATTAGTAGTCCAGCAAAAAGTTGTACTAAGAAACCCCCCAGTTGTCTGTGCATACCTACTTCCTCCCATTCTTCTGACTCTTTAACTTCTTTACTCATTTTTTGCAAATCTTCCTCTTTTATGGGATTCTTCTTTGCATACTTCCTTGAATAAACATACCCAACTACAGTTATGATTACAGTAATTAGCACTGAGACTCCTAAAACTACAGTTTCCATTGTATGGGGAACTGGAGAATAATCCCATTTAGCATATGTTTGGACGGTCTGACCATCTATTGACATAATTGTCAAGTAAAACAAATAGTTGAAGAAAGGCCAATCAATTAATTCGTTGTTAAAAACTCTATCTGGAAAGAAATTAAACACAATATGTTTGTCATTGTTATTTGTACTGACTAAAGCTAAATCAGGATGAGGACTGTCAGAAGAAGTTTCCAAAAGAATAGTTCCAGTTAGCTGAATGTTTGTATAATTTGTTACTGTTGGAACAGTATTCCACTGGATATTTTCAATAATAGGGTGTTCAAGAGATGATTCGGTTGGAACAGGTAAAGAATTATTTTGATAGAGTATACCTGAACTAACTGAAGCTAATCCTAAGGTTTCTAAGAGAGTTGCATTCGATGCAAGATTAGAGTATACAAAAATTGCTATCCCCCCCGGAAATAATACTAGTTGATTTATTTCAGCAGTTGTTGGAATATAATCGAGAATCACTATACAATCAAATCCACTTATATCACTCCCAACAGTTGATCTGCTTGTAATTAGAAAAGAGGGATCTAATAGGATTCTATCCATCAAATAATCATCAATATCTTCTCCTACAACTAGAACATTTAGAGAAGTTTGAGCAGAAATGGAAAATATGCTGAAACCTGAAAGAATTACAAGTAAACCAATAATTAAAGAAACTACTAGCTTCTTTTTCATAAAAACACCCTTGTGAAAGAAAAAAGAAAACTAGTTTATATTCTTTATTGAAAATTTACCAAATTTGAAACTAATTATATGTTTCATGAATAGCTATATTTCAAAATCGACAACATAACCCTCTGCTTCAAGGAAATCCCTGTAATTTATCAGAGTAGCGCTTCGTAAGAAATCTGCAGTTTCTTCATTCAAAGGTTCTAGAAGAATACCGTTTAATCTAGAAACATAAAAAGAGAATATTTCATCAAAAGATTTCATTCGTTCATTAGCATGAATGAATCGAAATTCATTAATTGGTCTAACTGTTTGTTTTTCCCAATCTCGACAAGCATTTTTCATAATAGCTTCAATAGTTCCTTTTGCTATACTCGGCATTGCTGTTACGATACAGTCAATTAGCTTCTCCAGAATTTCAAGTTGACCTTTATTGAGCATTATCTTTGTTGAACTTAATACAGTCGCATTAACCTTGCCCTGATCAAGCTCAAATTCAATACTCATTCCAAGGTAATTTTAGAATAGTTGCCTATAAATATTTGCTAGTTCTTTTAAATTTAGAAAATAGTTGTAATCCGTTAAAAGATATATAGAACATTAATCTTTGAGTACAAGTGGCATAAATCCAATGCCAAAAAAATATAAATTAGAGTGAGGACTCATAGTTATGGTAGTTCATTTTTCAGAACCTGGAGATTACACTGATGAAGTATTTTCAATTGTTCAGAGTAGACTTAAAGAAGGAGATATCAAACAGATTATTATTGCAACAACAGGTGGAAATACTGCATTAAAAGCTACAAAATTCTTCAAAGATGTGGAATTAATTGCGGTTACTCATCAAGCAGGTTTTCGTTCTCCTGGAGAATTAGAAGTCCCAATTGAAACGATAGAAAAGCTTGAAGAGAATGGAGTAAGAGTAGTAACAGCTACTCATGCATTAGCTGGCATAGATCGAGCAATAAGAAAAAAGCATGGAACATGGATGGTTACAGAATTAATTGCTGAAACTCTAAGGATAGCAGGACAAGGAACTAAGGTTTGTGCAGAAATTGTCATCATGGCAGCTGATGCAGGAGCCATTACAATGGACGATTGTATCTCAATTAGTGGAACGGGTCGAGGGGCAGATACAGCATGGGTTATTAAACCTGCACATTCACACTCTTTCTTCGATATGAAACTAAAAGAACTATTATGTAAACCAAAGGATTTGTGAATGGAGTTAATAAATGTCACTAGATTTAGCTTTTGACTTTGCACAAATTGAATGGTTATTCGTATTCATAGGTACAACTATTGTTTTAGCGTCTCTTTGTATCGTGTTCCTTCTGAAATCATTGAAATTCCAAAAGTGGCAAGTTAGAAAACTGGGTCATATGTTAGTTCATTTCGTTTTAGCCTTCTTCCCATATATGTACTCCTACATGATAAGTCTGATAGTGACTGTAATAATTGTTTTAGTTTTAGCTGGAATAATTTCTTTAATCCCACAAATTCGATTCATTCAGCGATTGTATAGAGAATGTACAAGAGAAGGAGAAAGAATAATTGAATTAGTTATAAATTCCATTTCAACAGCATTTGCAATTTTACTAATATTATTTGTTTTTGCAGATAAGCTTTACATCTTCACTGCTGCTCTTCTAACTGTAAGTTTGGGTGATGGTATGGGGGAGATGATTGGAAGACCTTATGGAAGAATAAAATACAAGATTTTCTCAGAGAGAAGTCTGGAAGGGTCACTTTTTGTTTTCATTGGGACTTTTCTAAGTATTGTTATTGCATATGGTTATCATTCATTGCTAGGATTAGAGGGATTCTGGTGGAAAATAGCTATTGTTAGTCTCGTAGGGATGGTTGTCGAAGCTTGCAATTACAGATTTTTAGATAATACTACCCTTCCATTATCTATTGCATTATCGTTATTCCTATTATTCGAAATTTAAGCTTTGAATACAATTTTAATAATTAAATATTCAAAAGAAAAATAAAGAAAAAGAAGATTGAAAGATTTAACAAACTTCAGTTGGCCAAGGTTCATCCTTATACCAATAGGGTTTTCTTATCATTCCAAAAGCATTGTGAGCTGCTTTAGCTCCTTGTGCAACCGCAATTACAATCAACTGGTATTGAGTTGCAATATCTCCTATAGCAAAAACACATGGTACGTTAGTCCTCATTTCCTTATCAACTTTGATGTATTTTCCATCGG
>JAGLRO010000261.1 GCA_023136245.1 Candidatus Heimdallarchaeota archaeon | reverse complement strand
GCTATAGAAGATTCCTTGAAAAAGATGATTCCTATCAGAGAAGAATACCGAATCACAATACCTATTGTAGGTGAAAGATTTATCTATCAACATTCTGAAGTAATTTTTGATGATGAGGGTAAACCTGAGAAAATGGTCGGGATAGTACAAGATATAACTGACAGTAAGATTTTGGAAGAATCAATAGTAGTAAGTCAAGAGAAATACTCATCGATTTTCGGAAAGATGAAAGAAGGGTTTGCTCATTACAAAATTATCTATGATGAACTAGGAGAACCTGTTGATTTTAAGATTTTAGAGATGAATGATAGTTATTTAGAACAAACTGGTTTGACAAGAGATTTAGTGATTGGAAATCTGTTTTCAGAGGTAATGTTTGATCCTAAAGAAGATTTAAAGAGACTAAATTCTCTCCAAAAAATAGCTCAAGGAGGAAAATCAGTTGAGTTTGAGGAATTTACTAAAGAGTTGAATAAATGGTTCTTAATAATTGTATTTTACACACAAAAGGATCATGTTGCTACTTTATCAATTGATATAACTGAAAGAAAAGAAATAGAAAGAGAACTAACAGAGAGAGATAGGTTAACAAAAACATCAAAAGAAATAGCACTTATTTCAGAATTCGAATATACTTTAGCAACAGATGAATTTCATTTTTCAGAAGAGTTCTATGAAATTTTTGGATTTTCAAGATATGACATGCAAAAACCTCTAGATGATCTCTTTGATCTCATACATCCTGAGGATAGAGAATTTGTCCGAAAGAGATATCAACTTATCATAGGGGGCAAACCTAGCAAAGCTTACAGATTTAGAATACAATTATCTGATGGAAGTATTAAACATGTGCTTCAAAAAGCTGAAGTAATTTTCGATGAAAATAATAAACCAGAAAAGATAATTGGAATTATTCAAAATGTGACTGAGCAGGAAGAATTAGACTTACAGTTTCTTCAATCAGAAGAGCAATTTAGAGAAGTGATGGAAAATGCTCCTGTTGGAGTAGTTATCACAAATCTTGAAAGAGAGCTACTGAGATATAATACAAAATTTGTTCAATTGGTTGGTTATGAAACAAAAGAAGATTTTGCAGATAATTTTATTTCAGTAGAAAATTTTTATCTAAATCCAAAAGACAGAGGAAAATTGTATAAAATATTAAATGAAAATGGAATAGTAGAGAACTTTGATACTATTTTTAAGAGAAGAGATGATACAACTTTTTGGTGTTCGTTAACATCTAAAGTTCATGAAACAATATCTGGAGAAGTATTAGTTTATCACATAATCGAAGATATAAGTACTCTTAAAGAAGGTCAATTTGCGCTCAATGAGAGAGTTAAGGAATTATCTGGATTATATGGTTTATCAAAGATTCTTCAAGATATATCTGGATCATTAGATGAGAGTTTTAATGAAATATTAGAAATAATTCCTCCTGCATGGCAATATCCAGAGATAACAACAGCAAGAATCATCTATAATGAGAAGGAATATAACCTTGAAAATTTCCAGAAAACTAAATGGTTTCAATCATCGAATATTGTTGTTGATGAAGAAATTGTAGGTACAATTGAGGTTTATTATTTAGAAGAAAAACCTAAATCAGATGAAGGACCATTTCTTAAAGAAGAGAGGGAGTTAATAGATAATTTTGCTTTAGATATCAGTTCTTTCTTAGAAAGAAGAAGAGCTGAAGAAGAGCGAAACTTATCAGAAGAGAAACTTAGAAGTGTCATGTTTACAGCACCTATAGGTATCGCTATTGTAGAGTTAGAGGACCTAAGTATAACTTTAAACAATGCAGGTTTAGAAATGCTGGGTTTTGAGACACAAGTAGAATTTAGCGAATATCCAAAGGATAAACTTCTTGTTAATATCGAAGATAGAGAAAAACTCTATGCACAGCTAGAAAAAGGGATAGTAAAAGATTTTGAAGCATATATCAGAAGGAAGGATGGAGAAATAATATTATGTTCAGCTTCGGCACTCTATCATACAACAGAAAATGGAGAAAAATTGTTAATTTGTCTAATTGAGGACATAACTGAATGGAAAGAAGCTGAAAATGAATTGAAATCTAGCGAAGAGAGATTTAGAAGCGTATTCAATTATTCTAATGATGGATATTTACTTAACGAGCCTGATGGTACAATCCTTGATGTTAATCCTACTCTATTGAATCTTCTAGGATATGAAAGAGATGAAGTAGTAGGAAAAAATCTTGAAGATTTTGATTATGCAGTCGATCATGAAGCAGATAATAGATTTGCTGAAGCTATAACCAAAGACGGATTTTCTTACATCGAAACACATTTGAAGAGAAAAGATGGACCAATTTTCCCTGCAGACTTGTATGCAAGAAGAATCGATATTGCAGATAAAGAAGTCATTTTTACTGTATTAAGGGATTTAACTAAACGAAAAGAAGCTGAAATAGATCTAATAGAAAGTGAGGAAAAATATCATACTCTTTTCGATAAAGCAAATGATATAATTCTGCTTGTTTCTTATGCTAAAGGACTGGAAAAAAGCTACATTTTAGAAACTAACGAAAAAGCAACTGAGATTTTTGGTTATACCAAAGAGGAATTTCAAACAATGACTACAACTGATCTCGAAATAGATGAGGAAGTGTGGAAAAAGGGTATAATTAAGATTCGAAAGCAGATAGAATCAGAAGGTTTCACTACATTCGAGAGAACTCTGAAATGCAAGAATGGAAAATTCATTCAAGCAGAGATAAGTTCTCATAGTATTACACTTAAAGATGAGAGAATGAATCTAGCAATAATCAGAGACACAACAGAGAGGAAAAAAGCAGAAGAAGACTT
>JAGLRO010000260.1 GCA_023136245.1 Candidatus Heimdallarchaeota archaeon | reverse complement strand
CAATAACCAAGTTTCAATTCCAGGAAGTGGAATTGAGATTACAAAATCGCCTAGTTCAAAAGAAGCTACATCTAAGAATTGATCTCCCTCAAAAGTAGCGGATATACGAATTTGTTCTATTTCTTCAGTCATTGTGAAAGTGACTGAAGCTATTCCATAAGAATCGGTTCTGTCATTTAGGGGTTCAATTGTATCATAATCTATTATTGCTGCATAAACATTAGAGGGAACACTTTTGTAGTAAATATAAATGAAGAAAGTTATTTGAACATCATCTACAGGAGTACCGTTCTGAAAAGTTAAAGTTCCAATTATTTCAAAAGCTGAACCTTCTATGATTTCATAACTAGAGGTTTCTAATGTAAGAATTAGTATGAGTGGTTTTATCTCGAATTCAAATACTACTGTATCATTAGTTTCCCCAAAATAATATGTGGATTCAACTCTTAACTGAAGAGAGTAATTTCCTTTCCCAGAATAGAAATCAGATGTACATTCAAATGCATAGATATTACTTCCAAGGTCTTGAAATTCTACTAATATATTATCCAAATAAATCTCTGTAACTACTAAATCATTTTCTAATTCATCTTGAAGGTTTATTTCTACATTTATGTTCTCACCATAATACACTTCTTCATCGCTGTTAACTATGTCTAAACTTCCTTCTTTTTTACTTATTAACAGATTAACTACAATTGAGTGAGTATTGAAACCTGATCTTGAAAATTCGAAGTTCAGTGATGTTGAACCTATATTTGTTGCATATATTGTGAACTCAAAAGTTCTATTATTAATTGTGTTGTTTAAATATGATAGATCTAGATTGTTATTCAGACTATCATTATGCCAGATTAAATCAGAAAATGATGTGTTATCCTTTGTATCATAAATCTTTAACGTAAAGGTAAAATCATCTTTATATGTTAGTTGGTGAGTTTGATCTAGTAGATTGGTAGGTTCAACTACTTCTATCTCTAGATCATCGACTAAGAACATGAAGATTAGCGTAATTTCATTTGGTGATGTTAATTCTCCAGCATCATCTCTTACTATAAGTGTTAGATTATGAGCACCATCAATTGAAGGAGTATAGAATTTCCATGTTGTTTCATTAATTGGTCGATCAGCTTCATTGTCCCAAAAATAAATAAATGAGCTCAAGTCACTACTAATGTTTGTGCCCCATAGCTCTGAATTTCCTCTTACATTATATTCCTCCAAGGTGTTGATATATTGCCATTGGAGTGAATCATCATCGTAAAGTAAAACATCAAAAACAGGAGCTTCCTTATCTATAACGAAGCTAAAAATATATGTGTGGTTGTTTCCTACAATATCCTCTGCATAAATAGATAATAAAGCAGTAGAATCTTGGTCATAAAGGTTAATTATTATTCCAAAGAATCCTATTTCAAATTCTCCCATACTATCATATGAGATTATAGTCCAACCAGGAAGTAAATCCCAAGAGTATTTTATCTCTTCTATTGTATTAATTGACAAATCCTGAACTTGGAATTCTAGTCTGGTATCATTATTAATTTTCGAATCTATAAATGGAAAAATGAGTGTTGATGTTGGTTCTAAGCTATCTATAGTTAAAATGATGGAAATGAGATTTTCATTTCCAAGAGAATCTGTTGCATTGACATATAATGTTGATGCTCCATCTAAATAATCGAGAATAAAGCTATTAGTGAAACTATAATAGACTGAACCTCCCCAAGAATAAGTACTATTTAATAAAGGATCATC
>JAGLRO010000026.1 GCA_023136245.1 Candidatus Heimdallarchaeota archaeon | reverse complement strand
GGATACTCATGTTTTCTTACAATGAAATTTATTTTGTCCTTGTTTTCAAGGACACTGCTTGCCATCTCTTCCGTCAGAGGTATACTTTTGAAAAGATCTCTTCTTAAGATTTCTTTAGCTAGTTTTTGCATGAATAGATCATTCTTCTCTTTTTTTGCTGAATAGTGAAGTTGACTAAAGATAACATCATCTGTCAATGACATCAAAGATCCCCAATAGGGATTTTCAACAAAATCTTGAATAAATGGGAGTACAGTGAGATTACTTTTTTCTTCCAATTTCTGGATAAGTTGAGATATGAATAACTTGAGCATATACTCCCAACATCTAACTGTCTTATGAAAATACACTCTTGTAAATTGCATGTAAAGAGCTATCACAACTTGTTCAACTGATTGGAGTCCTTTTTCACTAATGATGATTTGACCTTCAGGAGTTAATTCCATCATCGCAAACAATCTCTCAAGATTATAAAGACCAAAAGAAACACCGGTTGCGACTGAATCCCTAGTGAGATAGTCAAGTGCATCAACATCCAATTGAGACCGAATAAGCTGATTATTGAATGCTTTATCTTGAACACTTCTTCCTTGAATAAGATCTGCTATATTTTTTCTGTCAAAATTATTCTTTTCAAGAATTGCAGATATCTCTGAATCTTCATCTAAAACAATTTGCTCAGAAATGTTTTCATGGCGAGTGAATACTTCATATTTTTCAACACACTTTTTATCCGGAAAATTGCGACAAAGCATTCGAGCAGTATCTTCAAACATGTGACTGAAAGGACCATGACCGATATCGTGAATGAGAGCTGTTAAACTTATTTTTTCAATATCTTCCATAGTTAAGATTTTTGGGTGTCTTTCATTCAAAGCTGTACAAACCTGATTTGCTACATGAAAAGCACCTAAGCTGTGCATAAAGCGACTATGAGTTGCGGAGGGATATGATATGGAAACTCCACCTAGTTGAATAATTCTGCGTAATCGCTGAAATTCCCAAGTATCGATTATATCAATGAATAGTTTTTTGGGAACTTCAATATATTTGTGTACTGTATCAGCAATTGAACGATAGATCTTCATTGAGAGAGAATAAAATGAAGTAATTGAAAACATTTTGGGTAAAATATATACGCATCAAAAAATGAATAGAGAAAAGAAGACTTTTTTCTTAAGCTTATTTAATCTCATTCAAGTTTGTGTCCAATAATTCTATATTTCAGCTGTTTTGAAAATTCCAAAGCATCGTAAATTCTACGACCATCAACTACACATGGAGTTCTCATATTATTAATGAAAAATTCAGGTTTAAGTTCTAGAAATTCATCCCATTCTGCACAAACTATTGCACAGTCAGTGTCTTTAACAACTTCTTCAACAGAATCTACGAAAACGATTTCAGTTCCATCCTGTCCAAAGGCTTCTTCAGCTGATTCTTTTGCTTTAGGATCATACCCTTTCACTTTTGCACCTAATGATACTGCTTTTGATGCTATTCTTCTGCTAGGCGCATATCGCATATCATCTGTACCTGGTTTGAAAGCTAATCCAAGAAGTGCAATTGTTTTTCCATTAAAACTTCCTAAAAGCTCTTCTGCTAGTTCTATCGCATGAAGAGCTTGGTCATCATTTACATCGATTGCTGATTGTATTAATTTAGCTTCTAAACCTTTGGAACGGGAGAAAGCAACAATAGCATTCAGATCTTTTGGAAAACACGATCCTCCCCATCCAACTCCTGAATTTAAGAAGCGATGATTGATACGATAGTCTAAACCTATTCCATTTGAAACTTTTCCTACATCTACACCTGGTACAAGTTCAGCTATCCTTGAAATCTCATTTATGAATGAAATCTTTGTAGCTAGAAAACTGTTATTAGCATACTTAACTAGTTCTGCACTTTCAATATTCATTCTTATGATAGGACAGTTTTCTCCAATATGATCTCCATAGAATCTTTCATATAATTTTTGAAGTGTTTCACCACTTCTTTCATCATATTCTCCTATAACAATTCTATCTGGCCAAAAAGTATCTTCTATAGATCTTCCTTCAGCTAGAAATTCTGGTTGCATCACAAGCCCTATATCTTTTCCTAATTCCTTACCAGAAAGTTCTGTAAGTTCTTTTCCTACCATATTCCTGCTAGTACCAGGAACAACTGTTGATCTCACAGCAACGAGATGATAATCATCTTTCTTTGCTAGAGCTTTTCCAATATCTGTACCTGCTTGTTTCATGTAATCAAGATTAATTGATTTATCAATGTGATTGAAAGGTGTACCAACAATAATCAAAGTTACATCAGATTTGAGAACAGCTTCTTCTCGACTAGTAACACAGACAAGATTTCCTTCATCTACTACTTTTTTCAGTAGTTCTGCTAATCCATTTTCAAAGAACGGTGGAATTCCTTGATTAATCAATTCAGCATTTTTTTCATTTCGTGTGCTACAGATTGTTTTAATTCCTCGATCTGCAAAACATACAGCTGTAACTAATCCAACAAAACCAGTTCCTACGATAGAGATTTCATATTCTGACATATGACATCTGTCAAGTTTTTTATATTTAAATGTCACTAAATACACTAATTCTTATTTGAGCAATTAACTAGCCTTAATGATAATTTCTTCTAAATATGAAGGAATAAGTAGATCTTTGTGACCTTTCTTAAGCTTAGTATACTTTGGCGTGTGAACCATTATTTTTTTACCGCTGAGTTCCCCAATAAAGTCATCCAAAAGCAATGGAGTTGTATGACCACTGATGTGTGCTGAAAAAATTCTCTGACTGAATTTTTGTTTAGCAATTGGATGATTAGTTTTCAGTGCATGTCCTAAAGTATTTGGTGCTTGATATCCACAAATAAGAATTCCAGTATCATTATCATCTTTTGTTGCATTTATCAAATTTCTGGCAGTACCTGCTTGCATCATTCCATGTCCAGCAACAACAATATCATTAACAACAAAATCTTCTTCATTTATAGATTTAACAATGTCATAATCAGCTTTTATCCCCATTGTTTTAGTGATGTCAGCAGCTAAACCAGTTGTTTTAACATTCTTTTTCTTTGATATTCGCAGTCTTTCTAATCGTTTTATCATTTCTTGTGTTCGTCCAAGAGAAAAAGCAGGTATAATTAGTTTTTCTGAATTTTCTGAAGCATTTAAAATCACAGTATTTGGATCTTCCTCTTCAAATTCTCTGTTGTAATAAGTACCATCAAAAATAGTTACATCACAATCAGTTGGAAGTTTAGCTCCTGGAAATAGCTCACTTGGATCTTTAGAGAAATCCCCTGTGAATAATA
>JAGLRO010000259.1 GCA_023136245.1 Candidatus Heimdallarchaeota archaeon | reverse complement strand
CCAGTAACTCAAAAAGATTTAATGAAAACACCCAAAAAAGCAATTTTGAAAGGTCACTTCGCATGTGCAGGTTGTGGGTCAGCTTTAGCATTCCGTCATGCAATAGGGGCAATAGCTGATGAAGTTGTTGTAGTAGTTCCAGCAAGCTGTGCTAGCGTATATCAAGGATCAGGTGAGGGTGTGGCTTTCAATGTTCCGACTGTAAATACTGCATTTGCAGCAAGCGACGCAGTAGCTTCAGGAATATCCAGAGCGTTAAAAATGAAGGGAAAAGAGAATTTGAAAGTTGTAGTTTGGGGTGGAGATGGAAGTGCTGCAGACATAGGAATAGCTACAGAAATTGGTGCTTGTGATCGTCAGGAAAATATTCTTCATTTAATGTACAGTAATAATGTTTACGGAAATACGGGTGGTCAAAGAAGTGGAGATACAATGATAGGTGCAAAAACCTCTACTACTCCAGCAGGAAATACAACTCCAAGAAAGATGGTTCCTTTCATTATGATGGCTAACAATGCTAGATATGTAGCTACAGCTAGTGCAGCTTTTCTAGAAGATTTTGTTGAGAAAGTGAAAAAAGCAGTCTCTATGAAAGGTTTCAAATTCATTCAAATAGACATCAGTTGCCCCCCCAATTGGAAAGCTGATTCTGCAGATTCCATCAAAATATCAAGATTTGGTGTTCAAACAGGAATCTGGCCACTATTTGAGTGGGATCGCAATACAAACAATGTAGTAATTAGTAGACCCAGTAAGAAGTATGTAGATAAAGCAAATCGGAAACCGATTACAGATTGGACTAGTTTGCAAGGTAGGTTAAAAACAATAACAAAAGAACAGCTCAAAGCTCTAGACGCTGATACAGAAAGGCAATGGAATTTCATAAGAAAATTCATGTAAGGCGTTTTCTTTTTTTCTTACAATTTTCTGTTTTTTCTCAGTTACCCCCATCGATGTTTTTAATAAGCATCTTCCGTCTCGGTTTACGAGAACTGAGAAAGAGCGATGCAAGGTGGAAGAGCTATATCAATTAGTCTATGGGTTTATTCAGAGTGCTATACAATTGAAGCGATTACCTCGACATGGGTGGATTCGTGTTGGGATTCCTTTGTCTGATGTTGAGAGTGTAGCAGATCATGCATACAATACTGCAATGCTATCACTCTTATTAAGTGACCTGCATAATGCACTTTATCCAGAGCAGCAACTAAAGACGGAAATAGTAATGAGATTAGCCATCATTCATGATCTACCTGAATGTAGGTATCAAGATTTTGACAGACAAGTTGAGATATTATTAGGGAAAGATAGGTATCAAGAATTTAAGAGTCAAGTACTAACATCAGCAAGTACTGAATTACTTTCTTTGATATTAAATGAGACAGTAAAACAGCAATGGAAAGAAACTTTCATTGAGCTACAAAGCAAAGAATCTGTTGAATCAAAATTTGTTTCTTATGTTGATAAAATGGAATTACTTGTTCAAGCATTATCTTATGAGTCTTTAGGTTATAATTCATTTCTTTTTGATAGTTTTTGGGAGACTTCAAAAAAGCACTTGTTGCTTTGCCCATTTGATGTAATAAATGATATTATACCAATTTTAGAAGAAGAAAGAGCAAATCTAGACAAGTAGATGATCTTTTTCCAAAATTTTAAGTGGATAAAACTATGATAGCATTTATTAAACATAAAGTGTAAATATTTTTACTTAATACATTGGAAAAGTTGAATAAATCAAAATATACCAAAATGAAATAGAGCTTTCGGGTGATTAAAATTAGTGGAGAAGAAAAATATCAAGAATTGAAATTGTCACCGTTCCATGTGCCATTTCTAAGGGATTTGGGAATTAAAGTTGTCTCTATTATTATGTTTGATATAATCTATGGACCCATTTGTTATCTAAAAGAACTATCACGATCTAGTTTTGGAGAGAAGTTAAAAGATGTTAGTTCTCTTGCGGAGATTTATACGGGTTTTGCAAGGACAAATGCTGATGTTATAACCAGTCTTGAGGAACGTATAGTAATTGGAAGATATACAACAATATTCGATGATGTTGAAAATGTTGTAATTTTACTGTTTGTCTGTGTTCCTTCAGCTAACTTAGACAAACTCACAAAATATGCTCGTTCTCTATCCGAAAAAACTAAAGGAAATCCTATAGTTTTTGATGATTCCTTAA
>JAGLRO010000258.1 GCA_023136245.1 Candidatus Heimdallarchaeota archaeon | reverse complement strand
CTAATTGTTTTTTCAAATTCTATCATTTCATGTGCCAAATAGATTGGATCTTTATCATGACCTGCCCAGTCTATCTGTGATCCTTCTACCATCAAGAAGAAAGGTTTGCTTGTTGCATTTAGTAATTCTATTGCTCTAGTTGTCATTTCACTCAATGAAGGAATTAGTGAATCTTCTTCCATCGTGTAAACTCTTGGTAGAGATTTTTCAGTAAATAATCCTAAAACAGGTGTTGTATTCAAGTTGTTTAATACCATTTCTTCGGTGATATAGGTATATCCATTGTCTGTGAAATTTGAGATATAATTGCCAAAATAATCATTGCTACTTCCCCCTCCAAAGAATATATCAACATCAGATTTAGAAAAATCTTTAGCAATTTTCGAATAACTACCTCTCTTTGCTTCATGAGCTGCAAAAGCTGCTGGGGTTGCATGTGTTAAATGACTAGTAGCTACTAAACCAGTTACATACCCATTCATTTGAGCTATTTCAAGAATAGTTGTAAGCTCCTTTGAAGCATTCCAGTTAGTAGCAATTCTTCCATTCTCAGTCTTTACACCTGTACTAATCGCTGTTGCAGCAGCTGCTGAATCTGTTGTTCTTCCATAGATATTGTTAGTAGAAACTTGTTTTGAATAGGGAAAATCGAATAAGCTTGAAACCTTGTCTGTACCATATTCTACTAACTGTCCAAATCTTATTTGTTCAGTCCCCATCCCATCACCTATGAACAGAATTATACTTGTTTGAGTGTTATTCTCTAAATCTGATTCTCCTGAAAAAGATAACAATGAGTAGAAAAGAGGATTAAGTATGAGTATTAGAACTATGAAATAGATGAGCTGTTTTTTAACTTCCATTTTAGGTTCTAAATCTTCCAACAGGTAGAACTAAATAAGTTATACTAAACATCAAAACCTAAAATATATCTTATCAATCGTTCAATTCCTATTCCTAATCCAGCTGATCTAATTCCATTATTTTCCATCATTTCCAAATACCATTTGTATTCAGAAATATTTTCTCCTGTTAAATTCAAGTGTTCGATTATTCTATCAACTTCTATTTCTCTTTCTCCACCACTTGAGGCTTCTCCAAATCCTTCTGGATAGATTAGATTCATTGATAATAAATTCCCTGATTTATTTGGGTCTTCTCGATAATAAAATCCTCTTGAGCCTACTGGATAGTCTACAATCCAGAATGGTTTCTTTGCCTGTTTGGATAATTCCTCTTCAACTTTCAAAGGTATTGCTTCCCCATATATGAAAGGATAATCTAAAGATGTAGCAACATCAAAAAGCTTTGAATAGGTCATTCTTGGGAAAGGAGTTGTGGGAACATTAAACTCTCGGCCTAGCTCTTCGAGTATTCCTGCATTGATCAATTTTACGTTTTGAAATAATCTTTCTAGAAAGACTTCTGTTTTTCTCATAACATCATAAATAGTCTTCTCTCTCATTTCTAAATCCAGCTGGTACAATTCGTATAAGTGACTAGAAGTGCTAGTTTTAGATAAAGGTTCTAATCTTATGTTTGGGGAAAGAGTATAAACTCTATCAAAAGTACGGATTAATG
>JAGLRO010000257.1 GCA_023136245.1 Candidatus Heimdallarchaeota archaeon | reverse complement strand
GGAATGTGTTCTTGCCCAATCATTCATCGATCCTGCTAATAACATTCCCAGTTTTACATCTGGATAATCTATTAACACGTCACCAATGTTTGAAGCTGTTCCATCTCCTCCCATTGATAGAATAGTTTTGTATCCCTTCTCAACTGCTTTTTCTGCAATTGAAACCTCATCTCTAGGTTTTGTTGTAACTTCATAATTGATATCACCAAAATATTCCTTGATTTGAGGAAGAAGTTTATTTATCTTTTTGCCTGTTTTACCTGAACCAGCATTAGGATTGATAATTAGGAAAGGATCAGAAACCATAATACCTAGGTGTGTTGAGACTTATATAAAATTAATCTCGAAACAAAATTATTTTTATAATCACTCTAGCATTCAGACATAGGATGAGCGAAGAAATAAAAATCTTGCAAGAGATTTCAATTCTTACTTGGCCTCCTAAAATAAGTTTAAACCTAAATGGTTGGAAGATTCGCATTTCTGAGGGGATAACTAAAAGAGCAAACAGCGTTTCTCCAGTGGATTATACTGGGGAAAATCTGAACGATGACATACTAACAGTTGAGAATTATTATCGAGTAAATAAACTTCCTTCAATATTTCAATTACATGATACTTTTGAACCACCTTCTCTACAAGATAAACTTCTTTCACTCAATTATGAAATAATAGATGAAACAATTGTTATGATGGCTAATATCGATGAAATAAACCTTCCTTATCAAAATAAAAAATATGAGTTTCATCTTTTGGAGAATGAATTAAATAAATGGTTGAAAGAACTGCAAATAATTAATCAAGCAGATAAACTACAGATTGATGGAAGGAGAGAAATTATTAGTAGAATCGCTCAACCCAATGTAGGGTATTTCATAGCAAGAGATAACGGAAAAACAGTAGCTGTGGGGCTTGCAGTTCTCCAAGAGAATTACATGGTAATTTACAGTATGTTTACTCATCTGGATTATAGACGCAAAGGAATTGCACAGACTTTATTAGCTAATATGATTGAATGGGGGGAGGTAAATTTAGTAGACAGAGTTTTCTTGCAAGTAGAATCAGAAAATAGACTAGCAAGAAATTTATACAAAAAGGTAGGATTCAAGGAGAAACATCGTTATCGTTACTTGATTAAGGAGTCTTGAATAATTTTAACTCACTTCAAAATGGAAAATCATTCTTCTGTTGCTGTATAATCTCCTCAGAATGTGTGAAGGTTTCTTTGGAGAGAAAGAAAGGAATGGAAATTCTTTTGCTGGTAAATAAGCCCAAAGGAATTTAATTTCATCTTCTGTAAGCTTTCTTCCAAATAATCGAAGTTGAGTTCTGATGCTATTATCTGGATAATGTTGATCGACTAACTTAGAGATTTGGTTAACATTGGTTATATCCAGTTCTTTAACTTCCATGGGTGATGTCTTAATTTCCTGGAATTTTACATCAAGGTGACCATCATCCAAATTAATTAAGAGATACCCCTTCGGCTCAACAATTTCCATAAAACTAGTTCTTTCTAAAGATCCTGTATAGATCACTTTTCCGTTTTGCATTGACTGAGCTCTATGAATATGACCTGATAAAATCAATCTAACGTTTGCTGGTAAATCTGTAGTTATTAGTGTATCAGATCTATTTTTGAAAATATGCTGGTGAGGTCCAAACATAGCACCATCAAATAGTTGATGACATAGAATGAGAAAAGATTTTTGCGGATAACTCTCAGCTAAGCTTTTTGCTTTTGAAAGAATTACTCTTGGATCCCTACCAATAAATGGAAATCCAAGTATTACTAAATCTTCTTTTTCAATTGCAGAGAATTTACTAAGC
>JAGLRO010000256.1 GCA_023136245.1 Candidatus Heimdallarchaeota archaeon | reverse complement strand
ATAATTGTTTACGATTTTGATGATTCCTATTATTTCTTCTTTATCTATGATTTAGCTGCATGTATTCATGAAGCAGTGTGGGATGTTCCAGATGAAGATAAACTAGAATTTTCAAATCGTTTTATTCCAAGTTTATGGAAAGGTTACTGTGAAGAATACGAACTTGATAGAAAATGGTTGCGTCATTTTCCTGACTTTCTTAAATGGAGAGAATTCGTTATTTATATAACGTTAGTAGAAACTTTCAAAGATAAGTCAGCACCTGAAAGATATTTGAAAATGCTAAAAGAATTGATTCCTGAATTTAAAGCAAGAACTGAATCAAATGAACAAATTGTCTCAATACCAGAAGATTTAGAAGATTGGTTTAAGAAATATTAACTCATTTTCTTATTTTTGATTGTATATATCTTATGTTCATTCTAATAAAAAAATTAAATAAAAAAGAAAAAGAAGAATTATTGTTTTTTCTTCCTTCTTATAAATATTGCAATTAAAGTAGTAGAAACTATCAATCCTATTGTAAGTTGTACTCTTTGTGAAAATTCTGAAATATATGGTCCGTTTACAACTACCGTTTCTTCATTTGATATTGAGCTGTTCACATAAGGAGTTGCTGCAACAACGACATAGTAATATTCATCGTTAGATACGAAATTATCCTGGTAAGAGAGTAAATTAGAAATTCCAATAGGACTCAAACCATCTAACGAAGTGATAGAAGAAGTTGAGCGATAGATATAGTATTTGCCCGCGAATAGCACATTTTCCCAATTAAGAGTAATGTTTCCAGTAATACTTGGATTAGGAAGAATTGAATCTAAGACAGTGCTAGGAAGATGTGTAAGAGCAAGTCGTTTATAGAACACATCCATATCAGTACCTGATCCAAGATAATTACTCATGTCTTCCCAGATAATATAGATATTACCAAATGGATCAGCAGCAAGCTTAGTTCTCTGAGACCAATCTACACTTTCTGTAGAAACAACTTCAGTAACATTCCAGCTAGTATCAGTTACGTTTCTGAAATTATAAAAGATATCCATGTCAGCTCCTGAACCACCATAGTCATGAATTTCAGCCCAAACAACATGTACATTTCCTAGGGAGTCTACTGTAATTGCAGGACTATTTGAAGCAATGGCATCAGGACTTTCCGTTGAAGCTACTTCACTTAGACTCCAGCTCAAACTAGTAGCATTCCAATATTTGTAAAAAATATCATAATTACTTCCAGCTCCACCGTAATCAGTACTATCTTGCCAGGCAACATGTGCGTTTCCTTCTGAATCCATATAAATTGAAGGTTGAAGGGATGAATATGTACTTTCTGTAGAAAGGATTCCAATAGTACTCAAACTCTTCGTTGTTGCATTCCATATTCTATGGAAGATATCTATATCTGTTCCTGAACCTGCATAATTTGATTGTTCATCTCTCCAGAGAATGTGAGCATTACCATTTAAATCCGCACCTACACATCCATAATGAGACATATCATTGCTACCTGTTGAAATAAGATGAGTTGAGGTCCACGAGGTTGAAGAAGCTTCGTATCTCCTAAAGAAGACATCTCTGTCTGTTCCAGCTCCCAAAACATCACTCTCATCCCACCAGACTATATTCACATTTCCATAAGCATCAACATCGAGAGTGGTATCTGAGGAATCATTAACACTTAAGGTAGAAACAACTTCTGTAATATTCCAGCTTAAAGTTGTTGCATTCCAAAACTTGTAGAAGACATCTCTGTCATCACCACAATTAGAAATGTTTGTTGAATCCAACCAAGTAACATGAATATTATTGTATACATCACAAGCAATCGCAAGATCCCAAGAATGTTCATCGCTCTCCGTTGAGACTATATCAACAGCACTCCAGCTTAAAGTTGTTATATTCCAAATTTTGAGGAAAATATCCTCATCAGTTCCAGAGCTATCAATGTTTGTATGATCACTATAAGCAACGTATACATTACCTAGTTGATCAATAGAGATATCAGGTCTTCTTGAACTAGTAAAACCATCAGTGGATAATACCTCAGTTATAGTCCAGCTCCACTTTTGATAATCTACCCCATTTAATGTTATATCTCCAATTATTGCATTATCTTGAAGGGATAAGGTTTTTTGAGAAAATGAAATGCTCAACACTAATATAAAAATAAGTAAGAAAAAGTTCTTTTTTGTAGTTTTTGATGCTTTCTTCAAGTTAATTACACCACTCTCCAAAATAATCTTACAAAATATAAAGATTATTCAATCTGCAGAAAAAAACTCTACTCACTCTTCTTTTCTAAATCTATCAAAATTATGAATGAGGAGGAAGTCAAGCTATTGATTCAATGATTTTTTTTCTAGTTAGAAAAAGATTTGTTGTATATATTCAATCTATGAAGATTAACGATTTGCATTGATGAGAATTGGATAAACTATGATTAGAGAAAAGCAATAATCTTTTTTTAAGGCTTCTAATTCCTCTTCTTTGACTATTATTCAAGTCTTATAGATTTTTACTGAAGTTTTATAAACTCTGAAATTGAGACTATTCTATGGTAAATCGAACTAGAAGTTCTCTCATTGGTCGTCAAGTTACTGCTATCTATACAACATTTATGTTTATTGGGTTAGGGTTGCTTATTCTAACTCTCATACTACTACTGAAGATTTATGAAATTGATCCAGTAAATCCACAAAGTGAATTTATTCTCTTTGTTTTTATGATAATTTTCGCTGTTTTAGGTTTTGGATTCCTGATTAATGGAACAATTGGTGTATTGAGGTTTTTGAAGAAAATGAAAAAAAAGCAGTTAATTTTCTTAGAAGACTCCTATTCTGCTGAAGCTTCTTCCCTTGGATCTAGAGAGGGATTGCAAATAATTCGACCTCACATGCCTACAAAATCTGAAGACTCAATATCTAGAAAAAGAGACGCTGAACTCAAAACCAAAATAGAAACAGCACTGAAAGAAGAGGAAGAAAAAGCAAAACCAATTAAAAAAATAGAAGTAAAACCTTCTGTTAAAGCAGCAGCTAGTCCAGGTGATTTTAGCTACAATGATGGATTACAAAGTATTATTGATCGTTATAACACTGAAAAAGTTAGGAAAGCTTTCAAAGGATGGTTCAATACACTGATGATGACTTTTCCAGATATATCCAAATCTTTCTTATTCATGATTAGTGGAAACGAAGGAATAGATTTATCCGAAGGTGTGGATGAAGAAGCAGCTGTTCAAGTAAAAATGGATTCAACGATTTTTGTTAGAATGATGACCAAACAAATCAATCCTATCAAAGCTTATTCCAGTGGAAACTTAGAAGTTAAAGGTGAAATGAAGAATATGCTAAAGCTCCGTAAATTAATGTTCTAGTTGATGTGTGAAAGAAATGAAAGCATATATTACAGCTGAATTCTCCCCTGAAGCTCTTGAAGAATTAAAATCAATACTCAATGATGAGATTGTTTATGAGAGTTGGAGAGACACCCTCAACTTGTATTTTGATGATGAAG
>JAGLRO010000255.1 GCA_023136245.1 Candidatus Heimdallarchaeota archaeon | reverse complement strand
TAGCAGTTACTGCAGAATCTAAACCACCACTTAAACCAACCACCGCACCATCACGATTTAGAGAATTCATTGTTTTTAGAATCAAGTCTTCTATATCATGACAAATAGATAACTTGTCTTTTTTAGATAAGAGATTGGTTTTGTTCATTCCAGATCACAATGATAATTATGATTCAGTCTATTGTAGATTCTATATCGAAATGAGCTGATAGGTTAGATAAAAATCTTTAGTGAAAAGTAATGATGTTTGAATCTTTCTAGAAAAATCAAGAATAAATGTAGGTATCTGAAGCATCGATTCTGATTTACAACAATTTATAAGTGCAACTGTTGTAAAAGCAAAATAACTGATAGAGTGATCCTAATCATTTGATTAGAGGAATTGAAATGAAAAGTAGATTGTTTATAGTGAAGATTTTCTTATCAATCTTTCTTTTATTAAGTCCAATTATTGTTACAGAATATGGTTTGAGTCAGTCATTTGAGCTAATTTTCACAAACCAAACAAAAAGATTTTTTATCTCAATAACCACTGCACAGTAGTGATATGAATGACAGAGGAATCACAAGTTAATGAATTAGCAAAGAAAATTTTTGACGAAGTAATGGATGAAATAGAAGAAGAAATGGAAGATGGCTTAGGTGAATTAATCGCAGAAGAGAAACTCAAAGCTATCATCAAAACAGTTCAAGATGCAGTTAAAGAAAAAATCATAGAAACAATTCCTGAAGATATCTCTGAAGATATAACTGAGGTTAAAAAATTCATAATAGGCGAGAAAATAGCTAGAATTGTAACTAAAGAAGCAAAGACAAAACTAGCAAATTTAGTCTCTGAAATTGTTGAAAAAACCTATGAAGTAATGTATGAACTAAGAAATGAGATAATAGAAGAAATATTTGAGGAAACAGAGATCGAGGAAGAAGAAGAAGAAGAATGAAACAACCCATAAAGATTCCTTAATTTCTTTTTGACCATTCTTTTGGAGCAACTACAATTGGATGTACGTAACGTTCTTCAAAGTTGAAGTCTTCTATTTTTTGAATGTCTTCTTTAGAAATTTCCTTGCTGCAAGATTCATAATTTTCTTTCAGATGACCGTAACTTGTTGCTTTTGGAATTGGGATAGCTCCTTTAGATATTAACCAAACCAAGCAAAGTTGAGCGACACTAATATTATTCCTTTTAGCAATATCCACTAGAACTGGATTTGTTAGCACATGTCCTTGACCTAAAGGAGAATATGAGACCATGTTGATTTTTTTAGCCATTAGAAATTCATGCATTGATTTCTGTTGCAAATAAGGATGATGCTCAATTTGATTTGCAAAAATAGGTTTATCGCAAACTTCTAGTGCTTCTTCAATCAATTGTTGAGTAAAATTAGATACTCCAACATGCATTACTTTTCCTTCATCTATCAGATGACTAATTGCATTTAATGTTTTACTATGAGAATAACCCAGAGCAAACGCAGGATAATGAACATACAAAATATCTACATAATCCAATTGTAATTTTTTAAGAGATTTAAGCGTAGATCGGTGGACAAAACCAGGTCGAAGTTTGAGTGGATGGAGTTTCGTAGCAATAACAACCTCTTTTCGTTTCAAAATTCCAGAGTCGAAGATTTCCTTCAATCCTTCTCCTACTCCATTCTCATTTCCATATGCTTGTGCAGTGTCAATAAATCTATACCCCAACTTAATTGCTTCTATTGTAGAAAATTTAGCAGCAGATGGTTTTAACTTCCAAGTTCCTAAGCCAATTTTGGGGAGTTCTAGTTCTGTCATAAGTATCAAATTAAAAACAGATAATTAAAACTTTAGTAAAATTAAAGCAAAGTGGTCAAAGTCAAATGTAAAAGAAATATTAATCCCGAAAACTAGAGTTTATGAATTCTTAGGAGGGAAAAACATAAGAATCAGTTAGTATTGCACAATATTTGATGACTGATTATCGCATGGTTTTCGATGCGGGTTCAAAAGCATTGAAATGTGCAATTGCAAACGATAATAATCAAATAGTTGCAATTGAATCTATTTTTCCAAATCTTGTTAAATCTGATGATGGTTTTGGAAGAACATGGGAATCAAATAAATATTGGAATGAACTTCTTCTTTTAGCAGAAAATACAATAAAGAATGCAAAGATCAACCCCCAAGAGATAAGATTCATCACTTCTACTTCAATTAGACCAAGTTGTGTTTTTTGTGATACAGATTTTAATCCATTGTATATTGGAGCTAGTTTTGATCTTCAAGGAATTGAATATGGAGATGAGATTGAAGACAAATTTGTCGAGTTATCAGGGAAAAGCCTTTATCAGAAAACCGGTCATTTTCCAAATTTGTATATGCCACCAGCTAGATTTGAATGGTTAAGAAATAATCTTCAAACTATAGATAACAAAGAAATAGCACACTACTTTCCAGTAGATAGTTGGATTCTTGTAAAATTAGGAGGAGAAATACACACAAATTATACAAGTGCAATGGAATCAGGTTTTTTTGATTTAGAAAATAGGTTTTGGCTTGAAGAATGGTATTCGATTTTTGATATAGATGATAGTTTCTTTCCTTATCCAGTTCTATCTGGGGAAATAATTGGAAATGTATCAAAAACAATTCAAACAAAACTTAATCTCCATCCAGATACAGAAATAGTTGCAGGTTTACCTGATACTCAAGCAGCTTTACTTGCAGCAAATTCAATAACTCCAGGAAGCATTGGGGTTGTTTTGGGAAGCACTACACCAGTTCAAGCTGTATCAGATAGATTGTCACTAGATTCTGAAGAGCATACTTGGGCTTCAGGTATCTTGATCAAGAATCTTTGTAATAATTATATTGCTGAAGCAAGTACAGGGATTACAGGTCAGATTATTAAATGGGCAATTCATGTTTTTTATTCAGATCAAAGAGGAGAATTTTCAGAACCTTCACAAGAACAATATGACAAATTTAGAAAGAAATATCAGCAATTTGATGTATCAGAACAGCAAGAAACAGAGGAAAATATAACTTCACATGGAGTTTTTGCAAATTTAGGACCTTTACCTTTAGCAACAACAAGTACTGTACGCTTAGCTGGAGAATTCTATTTCCCTAGCCCAAGTGGAGTAGATGAATTCTATATTAATCAAAATCAGCTAATTGGAGCAGTTTTTGATAATATTATGTTTGCAG
>JAGLRO010000254.1 GCA_023136245.1 Candidatus Heimdallarchaeota archaeon | reverse complement strand
AGTAATAATAGTCGTGATTAAAGCAAACAAGAGCGTGTTCAATAACATTCTCAGTGGTGAATTATTTAGTAAAGGCATATATTCTGTTGATAACAATTGTTGATATCCATAAAAAGGAGATATTCCTGAATAATAAGGTTTGAAAGAAATGATTATCACTGCAAGTATAGGAGCAAAAGTGAATAATCCAATCAAGAGAATAAAGACTGTAGATCCTAATGTTATCCCATTTTGCTTCCAATCAGTTTTTGAGAAGAAGAGTTTTTTCTCTGGTAAGCCTTTTTCTCGACCTATTGCCATCTGCCTAGTTTTTCTATCAAATATAAGATAAAAAACAATTACAATAGTATTTAGAATCAATTGAAGAATTGCAAGAGACGCTCCCTCAGGAAAATTCAATGAAGCTTTCATAAGTTTAAATATTCTAACTTCAAGTGTTTGAAATCTAACTTCTCCAAGAAATAATACAATTGCAAAGCTGTTGAATGTGTATATAAAAACCAATAATGCAGCTGATATAATGTAATTTCGAATTTGTGGGAATATTATCTTCCAAAGAATCTTCCATCTATTTACTCCTAATGTTCTTGAGACCTCAACCTGCTCAAAATCTATACTTTGCCATGCAGGAATTGTCATCCTGATTATTACGGAAAGATTATAGAAAACATGTGCGAGAAGAATGCCTTGAAATGTTCCAAAAATGGATATCAATGAATTTTCAGATCCGGTTAATCCTTTCCATAAGATATTTACCCATCCAGCTTGACCATAAGTGACAATAAATCCAAGTAGAACAACGATTGGGGGGAGAACAAACGGAACAGTAAGTAGATTCACTATAAGTTTCTTTCCTCTAAAATCATATTTTGCAAAGAAATAACCAGCTGGAATTCCAATAATTATGCAAATTAAAGTAGAAAGAAAAGCTTGCAAAAAAGTAAAAGCTAGAAATGTTACATTGATTGAATCTGCAATTGTACTAATAAAAGTCTCAAATGTGAATTGCACATCTGAAAAGAATGCAAACTGAAAAATTTTTACTATCGGAATGTAGAATAATGAAAGTAGAAATGATCCTATCGCTAATATTGCTAAGATGATTATCAGTCTATTTGTAACTAATTCTGAATTGAATTTCTTTAGAGATGTTTGTGGTCTCATAACGCTATTCTGCCTTGTTTATTTTGACTTCCAATTCCTTTTCATAATACTATAAGCTACAGAAGCAAGAATTAATGTAGAAGCTATGATTAGAAAAGAACTGAAATTAACTATTTGTGTTTCCCAGTCAGATTTCCATTTTTCGAGATTTTCTTCTAACATTGTTGTAGAGATTAAATCATTGAGAATATCTACATTAGCAGGATTAATTGCTGAATTTAAGAAGCATTCAGAAACGTTAGCATTGTTATTTGCAGGATACATCCAATTATTCATTGCTATATTGTCCTGCAAATCAGTACTCAAAAACCAATTTATGAATTGTTTCGCAATTACTTCATTTTCCGAATTATTTACTAAACCAATGCCTTCTATTTGCAGCCAAGCATTATTTTGTCCAAGCTCATGTGTAACAACAGCTGTTGAAGGAGGATCTTGCTCGGGACCTACACCCCAAAGAGGATGACACACATCATATGCAGGACTAGTACCATAAGAAACCATTATAGGTCGATTTTCTTCTTTTGTATAGTAAATATCAAAAGCTGCACCCCAACTAGGGGCAATCCTAAGATTATCTGAAGCACTTTTCCACCAGTCTCTCCAATCCTCACCAAGTAGACCTTCAAAATCAATTTCAGGATCACCAAAAACAGAAATGGTCCAAAGCAGAAAACCAAGTCCGGGAGAACTAAGAGTAGGATCCTCAACAATTAACTTCTGATCGAGACTATTTACAATAATGTCATCAAGCGTGAGACTTGCAAGTTCTGGATTGGAAGTTGTATTAATTCTGCTATTATCGTACCATAATGCTATGATTCCATAATCATATGGAACAATGTGTCTGTCTGGATCAAGATTATTTATCAGGTCGATAGATACGTTTTCTAAATTAGATGGAAAATAAGGTTTCAATATTCCTTCCTTTTTGGCAGTATGGATCAATACATTATCAATCCCTATTAGAACATCAGCGACAGGATTTTCTTTTTCCAGAATTGCTTGAGTTACAATCGTATTCGCATCTTCGAGTAAAACTAGTTGTATGTTTTCTTTTGGAATTCCACTATAATTTGAAAAACCTTCAACAAAATCGTATCCAGGATCAGCAAGTAGAGATTCATATGTATATATAACAAGATCATAATCATTTACACCAGAGACATTTGTAATGTTTGTCATATCTCCTTGCATTATGAAGATACTGCATAATACTAAGACAATAAGCGTTTTTTTTACTATCATTGTTGAATTATCTCAGTAATCAAATTTAAATGTTAGCTTCACTATATAGGGGGGCTATATTCTGTCCGTTTTATAATACATCTATATCTCTTAATAGTTCTAATAAATCTTCTTTATTCTCTGCAAAAACATATGCTATAGATTCATAACCTGGACTTCCACTGTCTAGAATCAGTCTAGTTTTATTGATATCTTCTTTATTGCTCAATTCATCTAGATTTTCGTCCCATCTGATATCCAATTCATTTGTTGATTCAAAGGGAATGTTTTGTTTCTTCAGATTTTCAACCAATTCAGTTTTATTCTTTATACTAAGAATCCATTTAGTTTTGTTTTGGATTTCGCGGATCCAAAGTAGTAAGGATGACATAGTTTTTGATGAACCAAATTCAGGAGGACTCACGACTGTAATAGTATCTTTCACCTTAATTATACGACCAGGAAAACTTGCAATATCATCCAAATCCTTAGCTTTTGCATCACAAGTAGCTAATTGTGCGCCAATTTCTGGTACCCATTCGAAGAAGCTTCTGGTACGTTCTAACTCGGAAAATACTTCTTTTAGTTCCAGTAGAATTATCGATCTTTCTTTCAAAGAAGGTAACTTATCAAAACCTCTACAAATATCACAATCTTTGTATTCAGCTAATAAAGGAAGAATATTTTTGTGTATAGAACAAAGAGGTCCATTTATTCTGAGAGATTTACATTTTGTACAAATCGTTCGCATAATAACATCCATTTCTTCTTGTGCATAAATCTTGTTCGAAATACTCTCAGAGAGATCATCTAAGTGATGGTTTATTTTTTTATCACCTGTATCAGTGATCTTTTTTTGAAGATATGAAACTATTACAGGTTGTTTCACACCCAGATAATGAGCTATATCGTTCTGTGAAAAACCTCTTTCTCTTAATCTATGAGCAACTCGTATTCTTAAACTAGGAAGGAATGTTGAAGCAACATACTCACAAGGGAACCTCATTTATATCACCATAAATATGTATTCTATAAAACCCCCCTATATTATTATTAATAAGAATTTTGCTTCC
>JAGLRO010000253.1 GCA_023136245.1 Candidatus Heimdallarchaeota archaeon | reverse complement strand
ACTACTCATGAAAAAACAGTGTGGGATGCTTTATTAAAATATTCAGCAAAGACAAAAATTTGTCGCTTTTTTCCTACATATCCTTTTAACTTATTACTCTAAAAGTTAACAGATGACATCAATCACCATTCATGGAGCTGCTGGAGAAATCGGGGGAAACAAGATCCTTATAGAAGATAAAGATACAAAAATCTTCCTCGATTTCGGTTTGAGTTTTTCAAAATGGGGAAATTATTTTACACCTTATTTGCAACCTCGAAAATGGAGCTATCTTAGTGATTTTACAAAAATGGGAATACTTCCAGATCTTGAAGGATTATATCGTCCTGATTTTGAAAATAGAATAAGAAAAAGTAAAAAAGAACCGGAATATGATGCTGTGGTCCTATCACATCCTCATTTAGATCATGCAGGTTTTCTATCTTACATCCGAACAGAGATTCCAGTCCACTGTTCTCCCGGATGCAAAGGTATTCTTCAAGCTTTTGAAGAAACTGCAGCAGGTTTTCATGAATATACAAGGATAAAAGAATCATTCAAACTTCGTGTTAGCAAAACTGACTCTTCAAAGAAAGTTAGAGATACAAAATCTTCAATTCCAAGAAAAATTAATTTATTCAAACCAAAAATTGCAATAGATGACTTGACTCTTCATACTTTCCCTGTTGATCATTCAATTATAGGAGCAACTTCGTTTGTAATTGAAACCTCCGAAGGAGCGATTGTTTATACTGGTGATATCCGTTTTCATGGCAGACAATCTAATTATAGCAAATTATTTGTGGAAAAAGCTTCTGAATTTGACCCTGTTGTTATGTTGAGTGAAGGGACAAGAGTTAGAGATAGAAGTACTTTTGGTGAACTAGATCTCGAGCGTAAACTCTATTCTCTTGTTTCCGATGTTGATGGACTAGTAATTGTAAATTTTCCAATAAGAGATACTGATCGAATGAAGTCCTTCATCGCTGCTGCAAAATCTGTCGACAGGACTCTAGTTATAAACATGAAACAAGCTTACACTCTACGTCTTCTAGAACAATATTGTGAATCTGAGATTCCTACATTAGATGATGTTAGTATCTATATTCCTCGCAAAGGTTGGGGAATTTTAAATAATGACAATTACCCTGACTACATTCAGATGAAAGATTATCTGCATTGGGAAAAAGAATTAATTAACAGACCCAATAGCGTTACTGATGAAGACATCAAAGAAAATCCCAAAAATTACATCTTTAGATGTGATTTCTATGAATTGAAATACCTGTTTGACGTTGATCCTCCAGAGGGGTCAAAATATATCAGATCAGTAACAGAACCCGTTGATGAGGAAATGGAATTAGAGAAAGTAAAAGCTGATAACTGGTTGAAATTGTTCAATCTTTATCCTTATGAACAAATTCACTGCTCAGGTCATGCTTCTGGAGTAGAAATAGAAGAAATGATTGATCAAATATCACCTAAAACAGTAATACCCATTCATACAGAAACACCAGAGGTTTTTGGTGATTTTCATTCAAATACAGTAGTGAAAAAACTTGGAG
>JAGLRO010000252.1 GCA_023136245.1 Candidatus Heimdallarchaeota archaeon | reverse complement strand
TCCAAATTTCTTGCGAGTCTTTGTGGAAAAAATTGCATTTCCACTATGAATGAACAAAATAGTTGGTATTCCTAATGTATAAAACCTGTTAGATGAAGTATAGGGATACCCAGGTTGAGTTTGTTTTTCCCAAAATCCTAATAGAATACCTGAAATAGAAGATATTATGAAGAATGCTATTTGAACAAGAGGATAAGTAAATCGTTTTATGAACATTCTAGTTTTAGATTCTTTTATATCTGAAGTATTTATTTCTAGTAATTCTCCTACTTCATTGATTTTCTCTTTGTTCATATCCTACCACATTATGTAAAACGATTTTCTAATTATTTTCTATAATATATCACTGTCAAATATCTAGATAATCATTATTGTGTTATAAAACGCACATATATTCAAAAATATTCCTAGTCTGAAATACTTTTCTTGTATCTTTTTTCATCCTTCGACAATTTCTAATAGTGCCACTAAAATGATTAAGTTTATCAATATTTGCAACCAAAATGTAAAAGGTTGTACATATGATAAGAGCTTCTCAGAATATAACCAGAAATACAATATCCTGCTGTTTGTAGCCATCTTGAGCTAACTCACAGTCTCTAGAGTATACGTTTAACCATTAATCAATATTTTACAGAATTGTTATACAGACTAGATAGCTTTTTTTAGATATTTCCAGGTATAACCATTTTCGAGCTTTATTATTTCTTCAGGAGTTCCTTCTGCAACTACATACCCCCCATTTCTACTTCCCCCTTCTGGTCCCAGATCAATAATTGAATCAGCTATTTTTACTAAATCCATATTATGATCAATGAAAACAATTGTTTCTCCTTCATAAGCAAGTTTCTGAAGAATAATTATTAGCTTCTCAATATCATAGAAATGTAATCCTTGAGAAGGTTCATCCAAAATGTAGATATTATTTCTCTTTGTTTTCTTTGATAATTCTCTCGATATTTTCAACCTTTCTGCTTCTCCCCCTGAAATCATTGTTGTAGGTTGTCCCATCTTAAGATAGCCTAATCCTACTTCATCTGCAAGTTTCAATGGAAAATGAATTTTCCCCATTCCTTCAAAAAGTTTACACGCTTCTGAAATTGTCATTTCAAGTATATCTGATATTGTCTTCTTTCTGTATCTTACCGCAAGTATGTCTTTTTTGTATCTCTTACCTTTACATGAAGGACATAATAACCATACATCTGAAAGAAAGAGCAATTCTACTCTTTTCATCCCTAATCCCCGACATTCTCTACATTGCCCTTTCGAGGTGTTGAAACTAAAATGTCCTGGAGTAAAACCTCTGGTTTTCGCATCTGGTAAAAGTGAAAAGAACTTTCGAATTTCATCATATACTCCTAAGTATGTTGCTGGATTTGATCTTCTTGATTTACTCAAGGATGATTGATCTACTACTATCACTTTTTCGATACCATCATATCCAGCTATTTTTTTATGTTTACCAACTTCGATTTTCTTCCCTTGTATTGATCTCTCTAGAGCTTTTTGTAAAATTTCAATTGCTAAAGATGATTTTCCAGCGCCACTAACTCCTGTAACAGCTGTTATAGTACCTCTACCGAATTTGACATCAATATCCTTCAGATTATTTGCAGCAGCTCCTTTTATTGAAATGAACTTTTTTGCACTTCTTCTTTCTTCTGGAGTAAGAATTCTATGTTTTCCCGAGAGGTATCTAGAAGTTAAAGTGTCTTTAGTTTCAATCATTTCTGATGTAGGTCCATTAGCTAAGACTTCCCCTCCAGAATCACCTCCTAAAGGCCCAAGTTCAATCATCCAATCTGATTCTTGAATTACAGTGTCATCATGTTCAACAACAATTACATGGTTTCCATTATCTCTCAATTTCTTTAGGGTGATCAATAATTTGTTTATATCTTTGGGATGGAGTCCTATTGTTGGTTCATCAAGCACATAAGTAACTCCTACAAGTCCACTTCCTATCTGTGAAGCTAATCGAATGCGTTGCGCTTCACCATTTGATAATGTACTTGATCTTCTATCCAAGGTGAGATAGCTCAAACCAACATCAACAAGATATTGAGCTCTTTTTCTTAATTCTGTTAGTATTCGTTCTGAAATTTGTTTTCTTCTTTTATTTAATTTCAAACCATTCAAGAACTCAAGAAAATCATCTACAGCAAAAGATGTTAGTTCATAGATTGATTTATCTCCAACTGTGATTGATAGCACTTCTGGTTTCAGTTTATGACCTTTACAATCAGGACATTTGTATTCAGTAAAATATTTGTTATATCTTTCTTTATACTCTATACTATACCTAGAATCAGATGGTTCATCTAACCATTTTTCCCATCTAGGAATAAGACCTTCCCACTCAGCCTTCTTCTCAAAAACTGCGGAAGATCTTTCCCCTTCTCTCTGG
>JAGLRO010000251.1 GCA_023136245.1 Candidatus Heimdallarchaeota archaeon | reverse complement strand
AAAGAAAGCGAATTGAAAAAAAACAAAACTAAAACTGAAAAAAGAAAGATTAGTAAAGAATACAACTAGCTCTTTTTAATTCTACTCCAAATCCCCCTTTTGGATGGTGCCAATCTACATATCAAATAGGACAAACAATTCTACTATATATTGAAGCAAAGTGAAAAATCTAATATGAAAAACTGAGAGAAAAAAGATGATATAATCTAAAATGAATCGTTATATAATGGTTGAAACACGAACATATAAGAATGGAAAACTCATCTTAGAAGATAATTTAGATATAAGTAATATCCCAGGAATTTCAATTTACCTAAATATCTTCAAGCTCTATATAATAATAGGAGTAGTCTTGGGGATCTTATGGATTACTGCATTTATATTACTAGGTGTTTTGACTATTTCAGATATGAGAGTCGAAACTGCTGCTATGTTTTTAATGTTTGGTTTTTTAATTCATTTAATTGGAACATTTATTTTCATTAATCCATTTGTAAAATATTCAAGAAGAATTCATGGGGTTGGATCATTGAGAACAATTAAATTCAGGAATTTATACTTGTCTCATCCAAATCAAAAAAGACTAAATAATCTACTCGACAAAGTAAAAAGCACAAAATTTAGACTTCGATTTTTAGTGTGTTTAGTTGGCATTTTTATGTCCATTGTCAGCATTATCTTATTTGTGGTATTTGTAGTAAAATAAAGAGAAAAACTAGCTGTTTTTGGTGTCTTCATCGTAATAATGAAAAATTTGAGGATACTTCAGATTCGATTTCTTATGTTGATTCCTTTGCTTTAATAGAGAAATTGAAACAAAAATAGAATAAGGTAAATCATAAAATCATAGAATCAATCATATCAAAAATTCATATGTTAAAAAAAGGAATTGATATTGATAAAAACACAATAATTACAGATTTTTAGAAAAAAATAAAGTATTGGTATCAACTATGCTTATATTCGACACCAAATCCCCCTTTTGGATAATGCCAGTCTACACTTCCATGAGGACAAACTATCCTGCATGTTCCACACTCAAGACATCCTACAATATCAAGTGTTACTGGTCCTTCGATTTCTTCTCCTTCAGCAAATAAGTAACAATCTGCTGGGCATCCATATACGCAGTCAAATGTCTTGCATTTGGATTTACATATATTGGGATTTATTGTTATATGATCGAAGTTTTTATCAGTAGTAAATTTAGTTAAAGCTAACTTATCTTCAATTTTAGTGGGATTATTTGATTTGCTCATATTGATCTCAATCCTCCTATAGCATCTTTTAGCAGTTTCAGAATTTTTCCTTTTTTAAGGAAGTAAATTATAGCTGTTGGAATGATTCTCTTTCTTGGTCTTCCTGTATTTCTTAACAGCGTAGTCATTAAACCTGTAAGTAAATCAGGATAAGCAGTGAATATCCTCTCAGTTTCTAAGAATTTTCCTGCTCTTTTGAAGGTCTTTAAATCTTGATAAACAAAGTTTTGCTTTAGATTATTCTTATAAAGCTTAGTTTGCTTTGCTGAATAGTCACCCGATTCAAGAATCTCAATCACAGATTCAGCTGCAATTCTACCTGATTCGAGTGCAAAATTGATTCCCTCGATATACAGACCTGCATTCAAAACCATACCTGCGGCATCTCCTGCGATTATCACACCATTTCCATAAAGTTTTGACATATGTTTATATCCCCCTTCTGGGATTGAGTGTGCGGAATATTCAATCATTTCAGCGTCCTTCAGGAGCTTTTTAATGTATGAATGGTTCTTGAAATATTCTAGTACTTCAGTAGCTTTTAATTTTTGTTCAGTTAGGAATTTAAGATTGAGAATTAATCCAAAAGATACAGTATCTTGATTTGTGTAAAAGAAACCACCACCGGGGATACCTTGAGTATAACCTAGAATTTCATTACTAATTCCTTCTCTTCCTGAAACATGGAACCTTTCGTTAATTATTTCCTCAGAAAGTTTGTAGGTTTCTTTCATACCTATTGCTTGATGTTGAGGTTTAGGTTTTTTTACAAGATTAGCTTTTTCTGCTAGAAGGTGACTTGCTCCTTCTGCAATTATTACCATTTTAACCCTTAATTCCTCATCACCGGATTTAACTCCACAAATTTGCTTCTTTTCCCAAACAAAATCTTCTGCAACTGTATCTGGGAGTATCATAGCTCCTGCTTCTTCAGCTTTTTCAGCTAACCATTTGTCAAACTTGGGTCTAATTACTGTAATTCCATTGTATGGAGGTTCATTAAAATCTTGCAAATCAACATCTATAGTCATTGAACGTATATCAGAGAGGAGTGTAATTTTCTTTGTTGTAAGAAACCTTTCATACGAATCTTCTTCATCCCAATAATTGGGAATCAACTTGTGTAGGACGGGTCCATAAATAGCTGCACCACTAACATTCTTTGCTCCTGCAAATTGTCCTCTTTCAAGTACAACTGTTTCTATACCCGCTCTTGCAAGAGTTAAAGCTGCTGCACAACCAGCTGGACCTGCTCCTATAATTGCTACATCAAAATCGTAATTGTCACTCATTAATTTCAGTTTTTCAATTAACGCTTTATAAATTATGTGACATATCAAAAATTTTGAGAAAATTTCATTCTCGCATATTCAATCCTAATCCCCAGTTGTTTTCTTCGTCATAATTAAAGGATTTAAACATACCACAAGCGTTCCAAACCTCATCAAACCATGGTTTGAGTGTTATTGAAATAGTATCAAGTTGACTGTGATCTTCGATAAAAATTTCTGATAATTTCAATTCATCTTCTTCTATTGCTGTTGGAGTAGCTCCTAGAATAGAATTCTTCAGTTTCATTGTGTATCCTTTAATCTTAACAAAAGATAAAAAGAGGGATAAAGGAGGATTGATTTCAAGTTTTCTCAGAACCTGTATATAGATAGGAAGCGAGCGCATGATCTCTTCCTCATAAGCAATACTTGGAATTTCAAGTCTGGAAACTATGGGTTTTAGCATACTTCCTTCAACTGCTTCCATAATGCCCTTCTTATAAAGCTGAACATAAGATCTAGCCATGCCAGATATATCAGTTGTATATGTTAGAAAACCATCATAATTGTGACTTGATTCAACTCCAATAGCTTTTATTGGTTCCATTTTGTTCGGATTCCTAGTAATAATCTCTATATCATAGTCTTGATCAGCTAGCATCGAACTATCAGGAATAATATGGAGAACTATTTTTGCAGAATTTAGAAATTTGATAGGAGTTCTATTATTCGCTAATTCTTTTAATCTCTCATTTACAAAAAGACTTTTCACAACGAAAAATTCTAATCGATTTATATAAATCTTATTTTTATATTAGAGTAATAAAAAACCTGTAAAAAAAAGAGGAGATTGTGAGAGAAATTTATTTCAATTTCTCTTTCAGTATTGGAAGAATTATGTGTAAATCCCCAACTATTCCATAATCAGCATAGTTGAAAATTGGTGCTCCTTCATCTGTATTAATAGCTATTAAGGTTTTGGCTTTTATTCCACTCATGTGCTGTGGAGCACCACTTATGCCTGCAGCTATATACAAATCTGGAGCTACTGATTGTCCAGTTTGTCCTATCTCATATGTTTCTTCTATCCAATGAACATCAGTACATGGTCGAGTAGCACCTATTTGTCCACCTAGCATGTCGGCAATCTCTCTTAATAGTTGGAACTTTTCTTTACCACCTACTCCTCTGCCGCCAGCAACGATCACTTTAGCCTCCTTTAGATTTAC